>NZ_LOAR01000009.1:0-287763 GCF_001620885.1 Klebsiella sp. D5A
ACTGCAGTGCTTCCCCTCACCCTGGCCCTCTCCCGGAGGGAGAGGGAACTGTCCGGCTGGCGTTTAGGCCCATGCAAGCGCAGCGCCGCCGGGCAATAATCAGGCACGGTACCCGTGGTGTTGCCGGGTGGCGGCTGCGCCTTACCCGACCTACAGGATCCACTGACAGGCTCACACCCCGTAGGCCCGTGCAAGCGCAGCGCCGCCGGGCAAGATATCAGGCACGGTATCCTTGATTTCGCCGGGTGGCGGCGTACGCCTTACCCGGCCTACAAACCCAAATCACCGCGGGTCCTGGGGCTGCTGAAACTGCCGATGCTGGCGGCCTCAACATCGCTGAGACGTTCCCGGCAGGCCGGGGCAGCCCGCATGGATGCGGGCTGAGGGCCGTGTTTTGCAGGGACGCTGCCTCGGCCCGACCCGAAGCCTGCAGGGATAAGTCGAAGGCACCGCGCAGCGGCGATGTTGCTGGCCGGAGCCCGGGCGCACAGGGAGCGGCGGCGACTGGCCGCCCCCTGTGCGCTCCCTGCGCCATGAGTGACATAACGCAGACGATTAACCGGGAGCGCAAACTACGCTGAAGCCACAGATAACATAAACAACCACACTGCAGTGCTTCCCCTCACCCTGGCCCTCTCCCGAAGGGAGAGGGAATCGTCCGGCTGGCGTTTAGGCCCGTGCAAGCACACTGCCAGGTAACGTTATCCGATGCCACTCCCCTACTTCGCCAGGCTGGCAAAGCGAGCAAAGACCGCATCAAAAATCGCCAGCCCTTGCGCCACCTGCTCAGCAGTAATGGTGCACGGCGGCACCACGTGAATGCGGTTCTCCACCACAAAGGCCAACAGCCCGGCCTCGGTTAAGGCCCCTTTGATCGCGGCCATGTCGGCGGCAGTCAGCGGCGTTTTTTGTTCACGGCTGCTCACCAGCTCCAGCGCCTGGAACAGGCCGCGACCACGCACCTCGCCGATAATGGCGTGCTTCTCCGCCAGCGCCTCGAGACCGGGGCGCAGCACCTCGTTGCCGATATAGGCCGCGTTCTCAATCACCTTCTCCTCTTTCATCGCGTCGATGGTGGCGACAATCGCCGCCATCGCCAGCGGATGGCCGGAGTAGGTCAGCCCGCCGGCAAAAAAGTGGTCGTCAAAATAGCGGGCAATCGGCTCGCTAATCAGCACCCCGCCCGCCGGCACGTAGCCCGCGTTAACCCCTTTGGCAAAGGTCACCAGATCCGGCACCACGCCATCCTGCTCGAAGGCGAACCAGCTGCCGGTACGGCCAAAGCCGGCCATCACCTCATCGAAGATCAGCACGATGCCAAACTCGTCGGCCAGGGCGCGCACACCCTGCATATAGCCTGCCGGCGGCACGAGGATCCCGGCGGTGCCGGGGATGGACTCCAGCAGGATCGCCGCGATGGCCGTCGGCCCCTCGCATTCGATGATCCGCCGCAGATGCGCCAGCGCGCGCTGACACTCCTCTTCCTCGGTCGCGGCGTTGAACTCGCTGCGGTAAAGGTAGGGGTTGAAGAAGTGCACATGGCCGCGGGAGAACTCATTCGGCACCCGGCGCCAGTCGCCGGTGGCGGCGATCGCGCTGCCGGTGTTGCCATGATAGGAACGATAGGCCGACAGCACCTTGTCGCGCCCGGTATAGAGCCGCGCCATGCGAATCGCGTTCTCATTGGCATCTGCCCCAGCGTTGGTGAAGAACACCTTGCTGAAGCCCGCCGGCGCCAGGTCGACGATGCGCTTCGCCGCTTCGCCGCGGGCAAGGTTGGCGGTGGCGGGCGCGATGGTGACCAGGGTCTCCAGCTGCGCCTTCATGGCCGCCAGTACCCGGGGGTGCTGATAGCCAATGTTGACGTTCACCAGCTGGCTGCTGAAATCGAGCCAGGTATTCCCCTCGTAATCCCATAGCTCGCAGCCTTGCGCCCCGGCAATCACCAGCGGATGGAGATTGCCCTGCATCGACCATGAATGAAACACATAAGCGCGATCCAGCTGCCGAACTTCATCATTGCTTACCGCGACCTCGTTCTGTAGTGCCAGCTTCATACCCTGCCCTCTCTCATGTCGTTGTGGTTGGCTTCATCATTGGCCGCGGCAACGCAAAACGGATAGAGCCAGTGCGCGAAAAACGATGTGACACGGTGTCACATCCGCGTCCGCCGTCTGGCCCTGTGCCTTGCCGTCCAGCGTTTTTATAGTGGAGGGACAACCGCACAGGAGAATGACATGGCAACGAGCAACGTAGTGTTTATCACCGGGGCGACCTCGGGTTTTGGCGAAGCGGCAGCGCAGGTGTTTGCCGACGCGGGCTGGTCGCTGGTGCTGACCGGGCGCCGCTATCCGCGACTGAAGGCCTTGCAGGACAGACTCGCCGCCCAGGTGCCGGTGCATATTATTGAGCTTGACGTTCGTGACAGCGAGGCGGTGGCTGCCGCCGTGGCGTCGCTCCCCGCCCCCTTCGCCGATGTCACCACCCTGATCAACAACGCCGGGCTGGCGCTGTCGCCACTGCCGGCGCAGGAGGTGGCGCTGGAGGACTGGAAAACGATGATCGACACCAACGTCACCGGTCTGGTGACGATGACCCACGCCCTGCTGCCGACGCTGATACGCCATGGCGCCGGGGCGAGTATTATCAATATCGGCTCGATCGCCGGGCAGTGGCCCTATCCCGGCAGCCATGTGTATGGCGCCAGCAAGGCGTTTGTGAAGCAGTTCAGCTATAACCTGCGCTGCGATCTGCTTGGCACCGGCGTGCGGGTCACCGATCTGGCGCCGGGGATTGCCGAGACCGAATTTACCCTGGTGCGTACCAAAGGCGACCAGGCGGCATCGGATAAGCTCTATCGCGGCACCACGCCACTGAGCGCGCGCGATATCGCCGAGCAGATGTTTTATATCGCCACGTTGCCGGCGCATATGAACATTAACCGGGTGGAGGTGATGCCGGTGCGCCAGGCGTGGCAGCCGTTCGCCATCGATCGGGATTAAGCGAAACCCGACGCATCCCTTGCCGGCGCTGTCGGCAAGGGATGCAAGCCGGACTAACGGCTGCTTTGCAGAAACTGCCTGACGCGTTCAGAGTCAGGCTGAGTGAAGAACTTCTCCGGCGGCGCCTTCTCAATCAGCAGCCCCTTCTCCAGAAACACCACCTCGTTGGACACCTGGCGGGCAAAATCCATCTCGTGCGTCACCACCACCATGGTGTAACCCTCGGCGGCGAGGGCTTTCATTACCCCCAACACCTCATTAACCAGCTCCGGATCCAGCGCCGACGTCGGTTCATCGAAGAGAATAACTTCGGGCGACATCGCCAGCGAACGGGCGATCGCCACCCGCTGCTTCTGCCCGCCGGAGAGGGTGATCGGGTAAACATCGGCTTTGTGCGCCATGCCCACTTTCTCCAGTTGCTGCATGGCAATGGCCTTCGCCTCGTCTCGTTTCATGCCCTTAACGTGCAGCAGCGCCTCGCTGACGTTTTGCTGAACGGTCAGATGCGGCCACAGGTTAAAACTCTGAAAGACCATCCCCACCCGCTCGCGAATTTTGGCCAGCTGGCGGTACGACATCGCCCGGCCGCGCTGTTCATCAATCCCCAGTCGCTGACCGCCGATATGAATTTCACCGCGGTCCGGCTGTTCCAGCCAGTTCATACAGCGCAGCAGTGTGGATTTTCCCGACCCGGACGAGCCGAGAATACTCACCACGGTCCCCTTCTCCACCGTCAGGTTAATATCCCGCAGGACTTCCACATTATCGAACTGTTTGGAGACGTTTTTGACGCTTACGGCAATAGACTCAGGCATGGCTCATTCCTCTTTTGGCTCCCCAGGCGGTCAGGCGCTTAATCAGCAGCTCCAGCAGAATGCTGATCGCCCAGTAAAGCCCAATGGCGACGATAAAGGCGTTAAACGGAATAAAATAGGTCGCCTGGACGCTGTTGGCGGCGGCGGTGATCTCCTGAACGGTAATAATGCTCAGGAAAGCGGTGTCCTTCAGGCAAATAATCAGCTGATTGCCGATCAGCGGTAAGGCGGAAGAGATGATATTGGGTAAAATAATTCGCCGAAAAATGGCATAGCGCGAAAAGCCCTGAGCAATCGCCGCTTCAATATATCCGCCGGAAAATACCCGCCGCTGGCTGCGCAATATTTCAAAGAAATAGGCGCCATGATAAATAATCAGGGCCAGTAAACCGGCGGTCCACGGCTCCATGCTAATACCGAGCTGCGGCAGCCCGTAATACAGAAGATAAGCGAGGATCAAAAAAGGGATCGCACGCATCAGGCTGACGAAACCAATAATAATCCGGTTAATCACTTTCTTTTGATATTCGCTAAAATAACACAGCGCAATACCGATAATCAGCGCCGCCAGGGCGGCGGTAATAAACAGTTCGAGGGTCGCGAATAACCCGGCAATAAAGCTATCGCGAACCGACCAGATAACGCCCCACTGATTCATAATGCCTCCCGTTCCTAGCGCGCCAGACGCCTGGCTTTACGTTCCGCGATACCCTGCAGCTTCAACAAACAGCCGATGATCACCACATACAGCAGGCCGGCGGCGAGGATCGGCGACAGCGGCTCGTAGGTGACCGAGGAGATACGGTTGGTGACCCGGGTGAGATCCACCACGCCAATCACGGCGATGGCCGGGCTACCTTTGATCAAAAAGGACATCTCATTGACCAGCGCCGGCAGGCTCTCGATCCACATCTGCGGCAGCATGATGTAGCGGAAGTAGGTCCAGCGGCGCATTCCCACCGACTCCGCCGCCTCCCGCTGTTCGCGCGGAAAAGTGCGGAAGGCGTTGCGCCAGATCTCAGCGTTAAACGCCGACGTGTTAAGCGTCAACGCCACGATGGCGGCCACGTTCTTGTCGAGGTTAATGCCCATCGTCGGCAGGGAAAGGAACAGAAACAGCACCAGCGTCACCAGCGGCGTTGCGCGGGCCAGACTGATATAGACCACCAGCAGCTGGTCGATCACCGGCAGGCGCAGCATCCGTACCAGGGCGATCAGCAGGCCCGCCACCACCCCGAAGGCAATAGCGATGGCCGAAATCCAGAGGGTCGTCCATGCGCCTTCGATTAATAACTGCCAGGAAATTGCATCCATGAGGCCCTCCTTCTCAGCAACAGGCGGCGGTCGCCCGCCGCGGAATATTACAGTCCGGCGAGTTTGTGAAACTGTTCCGGGCTGGTGATCGCCTCGGTCGGCAGGTTGTCATAGGTTTCGCCAAACCATTTTTTCTGCAGCTCGGCGAGCTTGCCGGTCTCCTTCATGTGGTTCATAAACTTGGTCATATAGGCCAGCAGCTGCGGCGAGTTTTTCGGGATCGGCCACGCCATATAGCCCGGTCCGGAGACGGCCAGCCCTTTGGCGAAGACCTTCGGTTTGGCTTTCGCCAGGTCGTTTACCGAGATCACCACGTTAATCACGTAATCCAGTCGCTTATTCGCCAGGTCGGCGTAAGCTTCCGGATAGGAGGGATACTCCACCACCGGTCCCAGCTTGCCGCCGGTCTTCTCCAGCATCGCCTTCAGCTCCGGCAAACGCGCCAGCAGCGCGCTCCCGGCCTGTAACCCCACTTTTTTGCCGCTGAGATCGGCAATCGTATTTAACGAAGTATCACCAGCGCGTTTGACGAAATAGTGCTGCGCGGAGGCCCACGGTGGGGTGAAATCAAAAACCTTCAGCCGCTCATCGGTAATAACCGCCCCGGTTAAGGCCATATCGTATTGCCCGGTGGAGACGGCCGCTAATAATCCGGTCCACGGTAATATGCTCTGGTCGACATGGAATTTGGCGTACTTACGTAATTCCTCAAGCATATCTTTGTTAAAGCCATCGGCCTGGCCATTATTCATAAAGTTAAACGGCGCATAATCATCTTCCGTCGCCACTTTCAAGGTGCCGGATTTTTCTATTTCCGGAAGATCGGCCGCGACGGCGTGATAAGAAAAAGCGACCGTTAATACAGCGCTCAGACACATTGATGCCAATGATTTTTTCATTATTTCACCCCTGATGGATTGGCCAGACGGGTTCATTCCAGAACGCGAAAAGGTTTCTGCAAAATAGTGGCCGGGGACGTTCCGGTCCACGGCGGCTGAATACGTTTTTAATGTGGGAGCGTTTTTCAATTCCGTATAGAGCCAGATGGGCCGCATCGCTGTGTCAGATGGCGGCAGGGTGGTATGGAATTTGCTGAGTGTAACGGGTGGTCGCAATGCGTTATTGCCAGAGGAGCCCCGTATGATCCGTCACCTGTTACACGTTGATTTTCAGCCTGGCCGCGGTTTGCAGGAACAGGTGCGAGAGACGCTGGTGAATGCCATTCTCAGCGGGATCTTCGCCGCCGACACCCCGCTGCCCTCCTGTCGCCAGCTGGCCAGCCAGCTTCGCGTCTCGCGCAACACCACCGCGCTGGTGTTTGAAAGTCTGGTCAACGAGGGCTACCTGATTAGCCGCCCACGAAGCGGTTACTACCTGCATCCCGACTATCATGAAGCTTCGCCTGCCGCCGTCGAGAGTGCACCGCAGCGCGAAGCCGCTGCACCACGCTGGGGCGACCGGCTGCAGATGACCCCCAGCCAGCAGGAGTCGATCCTCAAACCGGCGGGCTGGATGCACTACCGCTACCCGTTTATCTACGGCCAGCCCGATACCCGGCAGTTCCCGCTGGCCACCTGGCGCTCGGCGGCGAACTGGCTGCACGGCGGGGTGCGCGACCCGGCGTGGGTCATCGACCATATTGACCAGGATGTGCCGATGCTGATCGAGCAGATCCGCACCCGGGTGCTGCCCAAGCGCGGCATTGTCGCCGCGCCGGATGAAATTCTCATCACCCTTGGCTCGCAAAATGCGCTCTACCTGCTGACCCGACTGCTGCTCTCTTCCACCACCCGCATTGGCGTCGAAAACCCCTGCTTTCGCGAAGCCATCAACACCTTTCTGCTCGCCGACGCCGAGGTGGTGCCGCACCCGGTGGATGAAGAGGGGATCGTGCTTAATGAGCGTCCCTGCGATTACTACTATGTCACCCCCGGCCATCAGGTGCCCACCGGGGTGACCATGAGCAGTGCGCGGCGTCGCCAGCTGCTGGAGCATGCCGCCCGCCATGACGCAGTCATTATTGAAGATGATTATGACTCGGAGAGTAACTTTACCCTCAACCCACTGCCGGCGCTGAAGGCCAGCGATCGCAGCGGCCGGGTGGTGTATGTCAGCAGCCTGTCAAAAGCGCTGTCACCGGGGCTGCGGTTGGGGTTTATGGTCGCCGACCCGGACCTGATCGACGAGGCGCGCGCCCTGCGCCGGCTGGTCTATCGCCATCCGCCGACCAACATTCAGTACCAGATGGCCCACTTCCTTGCCCAGGGCCATTATGAAACCCATCTGCGGCGCTACCACTACGACTCCGCCCAGCGCTGGGAGCGCCTGCACGCCGCCCTGCAGCGCTATCTGCCGTCGTGTCGCGCGCTGGCGGGGAGCGAACATGCTAACGCCTTCTGGCTGCAGACCCCGGCGCAGATCAACACCCAGCAGCTCACCTGGCGCGCCGCCCACGCCGGCGTGCTGATTGAGCCCGGGGCGCGCCATTTTCTCAGCGCCGCGCCGCCGGATAACTACTTTCGCATGGGATTCCACGCCATTAACCCTGACGCCATCGCCCAGGGGGTGGAGGTCCTGCGCGGCCAGCTGGAGCAGATGGGTTAGCGGTATTGTTCATACTCAACGGCGTCGCGCACGCTGAGCAGCGCCGGGCGCAGACTGTCGAAAGGCACCGATCCGAGCGCAATGCGCAGCGCCTGCGGGATCGTGGCGGAGACGCAGAACGGCTCGGCGGTCGACACCGAAATACGGCGTTCCATCAGCGCATTCGCCAGTCGATCGGCCCGGCTCTCTTCACCCAGAGGCAGCCAGACAAAGTACGAATCGGGATGACTGACGACGGGAAGCCCACAAAGCACCTCGCGGGCCACCTGCTGCCGCTGTCGCGCATCCTGTCGTTTCTGCATTTCAAAGCGTGCCACCGTGCCATCTTCAATCCAGGCGCAGATCAGCGAACTTATCAGCGTCGGCGTATTCCACGTCGTGGCGCGGATGGCGCGCTCAATCTCCGGCCGGTAGCGCGGCGGAGAAATCACCACCCCCACGCGCAGCCCGGTGGCGATATTTTTTGAAAAACCGGTGACATACACCGTTCTTTCCGGCGCATAGCTGATCACCGGCGGCGGCGGACGGCTCACCAGCCGGGCGTAGGCGGCATCTTCAATAATCAGCAGATCGTGCTGGCGCGCAAGATCGGCCAGCGCCTGCCGCTGCCCGGTGTTGAGCACCCAGCCCAGCGGATTGTGCAGCGTCGGCATGGTATACACCGCCCGCACCCGCCGCTGCTGGCACAGCGTATGAAGCGCCTGCAGGTCCGGCCCCTCCGGTCGACAGGGGATCGCCGCCAGCTCCAGATGATACAGCGCCGCCAGAACCTTGAAGCCCGAATAGGTCAGCGCATCCACCGCCACCACATCCCCCGGACGTAACAGCCCCATGACGGTCACCGCCAGCCCGTGCTGTGCGCCGTTGACGATCAGGACATTTTCCGCATCCGGCGTAAAGTGCTGGCAGGTCAAATGGCGGGCGATAATTTCGCGCTCGGCGAGCCGCCCGGCATGAGGCTGATAGCGCAGATGCGAGTCAATATCGCCCGCCATCGCCAGCTGCCTGAGCGCCTCGCGCAGCGCATCGCCCTGCTCCGGCAGCGAAGGGTAGTTGAAATTGAGATCCACGACATCGGCGGCCACCACCTGCTGATCGACCCCGTGCCCCGGCGGCAGCGAGAGGTCGCGCACGAAGGTGCCGCGGCCGGTTTCGCCGCTGACCAACCCCATCTCTTCCAGTTCACGGTAGACGCGCGTGGCGGTGGCCAGCGAGAGGCGTTCTCCGGCGGCAAGGGTACGGTGCGTCGGCAGACGGCTGCCTGCGGGCAGCTGCCCGCTGCGGATCGCCTGGGCATATCGGTCGACAACGGCTTTATATCGGGCTTTCATCGTGAAATGTATCTATGACAATAATTTGATTGTATTAGATTGGGCACATTACCATCGCCACAGACGATGCTCAAGCGGGCACAGCACATCTGATAACGCGAGGTTAACGTGGTAGATTCAACACTGGATAAATCGGTGCCCGGTCCCTGGTCCGGATGGCTTCATGGTTTACTGGGGGTGATTATTTTTAGCGGGTCGCTGCCCGCGACGCGACTGGCGGTGCAGGATATGGATCCGTTCTTATTGACCTTTCTGCGCGCCTCCATCGCCGGGCTGCTTGCCGTCGCGCTGCTGGTCGGCTTTTGCCAGAAACGCCCGCGCCTGGCGCAGCTTGTGCCCTTGATCATCGTCTCATCAGGGGTGGTGATCGGCTTTCCTCTGCTCACGGCGCTGGCCCTGCAGCACATCACCTCGGCGCATTCGATTGTGTTTATTGGCCTGCTGCCGCTGATGACCGCCCTCTTCGGCGTACTGCGCGGCGGCGAACGCCCGCGGCGGGCTTTCTGGATCTTTTCGCTGCTGGGCAGCCTGCTTGTGGTGGGATTCGCCCTGACGCAAAGTGCGGCGGCCTCACTCAGCGGCGATCTGCTGATGCTGGCGGCGGTTATCGCCTGCGGCCTCGGCTATGCGGAAGGGGCAAAGCTGACGCGGGAGCTCGGCGGCTGGCAGGTGATCTGCTGGGCGCTGGTGATAGCCCTGCCGTTGATGCTCCCCGCCTCGCTGATGGTTCAGCCCGCGTCCTGGCATGCCATCTCGGCCTCCTCCTGGGCGGCGCTCGGCTATGTGTCGCTCTTCAGCATGCTGATCGGTTTCATCTTCTGGTACAAAGGGCTGGCCGCGGGCGGGATCGCCGCCGTCGGCCAGCTCCAGCTATTGCAGCCGTTCTTCGGGCTTGGCCTGTCGGCGGCGCTGTTGCACGAAACCGTCAGCCCCTTGATGCTGGCGGTTACGCTGGGCGTGGTGCTGTGCGTGGTGGGCTCGCGCAAATTTGGCCGCCAGCGGGTTAGCGCAGGGAGCGGGAGCCGTGATTGACCGCCCCGTCATCCGCCGTCCCGGGTCGCGGCGGTGTAACCGCCTTACCCGGGTGACAGCATGATAAACGGCTGGAGGACGCGCCGCCGGGGAGGACGACCGTCTACACCGGCCGCGCGTACTGAAGCATCACCTGCAGCAGCACGTTGGCCCCGGCGGCGACGTGCTCCGGCGAGGCATACTCAATTTCGTTATGGCTGATCCCGTCCTTGCAGGGGATAAAAATCATCCCGGTGGGCGCCAGGTAGCTCATATACACTGCGTCATGCCCGGCGCCGGAGACGATCGGCCGCGCCGGATAGCCCAGCCGCTGCGCGGCATCGGCAATGGCCTGCTGGCATTCAGCATCGAACGGCGCCGCCGGATAGTGGCTTACCTGCTTCAGGGCCACCTGCAGACCGCTCTCCCGCTCAACCTCCGCGATAAACGCCCGCAGCTGGCGATCCATCTCGTCCACCAGCGCATCGCTGAGATTGCGCATATCAATGGAGAAGGTGACCTCCCCGGGCACCACGTTGCGGCTGTTGGGCCACACCTGCACGCTGCCGACGGTGCCGCGTCCCTCTTCGCTGCGCCCGGCAATGGCCACCACTTCCTGCATAATGCGGGTCGCCACCTGCAGGGCATCCTGACGCAGGCGCATCGGCGTGGGTCCGGCGTGCGAGGCCTGGCCGGTGACCACGCAGTCGTACCAGCGGATCCCCAGCACGCCCTGCACGATACCGATGGTTTTCGCTTCATCTTCGAGAATCGGCCCCTGCTCAATGTGCGCCTCAAAATAGGCGCCGATGGGATGCTCCCCCGGGGTCTGCTCGCCGATATAGCCGATCTGCGCCAGCGCCTCGCCGACGCTGACACCCTCTTTATCCGTGACGGCCCAGGTCTCTTCCAGCGGGAAGACGCCGGCAAAGACCCCGGAGCCCATCATCACCGGCACAAAGCGCGACCCCTCTTCGTTGGTCCAGAACACCACCTCAATCGGCGCGTCGGTGTCAATCTGCAGATCGTTGAGCGTGCGCACCACCTCCAGCGCCGCCAGCACGCCGTAGTTGCCATCAAATTTGCCGCCGGTGGGCTGAGTGTCAATATGGCTGCCGGAGACGATGGGCGGCAGGCCGGGGTTGCGGCCTTCCCGGCGCATAAACACATTGCCGATTTTATCGATGGTGACGCTCATCCCGGCCTCCCGCGCCCAGCCTATTACCTTGTCCCGCCCCTGGCGGTCGAGGTCGGTGAGGGTCAGACGGCGGCAGCCGCCCTTCGGCGTGGCGCCGATCTGCGCGAGATCCATTAACGACGCCCACAGGCGGTCGCCATTGATGCGCCAGCCGGTGGTGTCGGTCGCGGGGGTAAAAAGTACATCACTGCTCATGGTAGTCTCCTGACATCAAGGTCGCCGCCAGCATAACCGGCGGTGGGAATGCGCTATCAACGCCTGGTCTTCATCCTGTATGGTTTTTTGCCGCCGATCAGACGGCCAGGGCCTGGGCGTTAGCGTCAATCGCCAGCTCGCGCCAGCGGTGGCAACTCACCGCGTGGCGTTCCGCGACGGATTCCGTCGGCGGCAGACTCTGCTCACAGACCGGGCGACGGTGCGGGCAGCGCTCGGCAAAGGCGCAGCCGGGCGGCAAGCGCGCCAGATCCGGCGGCGCGCCGGGAATGCAGTGCAGGGCATCACCTTTCTTAAGCCCCTCTTTCGGCCGACTGCCCAGCAGCACCTGGGTATAAGGATGGCGCGGGTGGCGCAGGATCTCGCTCATCGACGCTTCCTCGACGATCCGCCCGGCGTACATCACCGCCACCCGGTCGGCGATCTCCACCGCGGCGCCGATATCGTGGGTCACAAACACGATCGACAGCCCGCGCTGCTTTTGCTGCTCGCGCAGCAGGATCAGGATCTGGATTTGCACCGTGGCGTCGAGGGCGGTGGTCGGCTCATCCGCCAGCAGCAGCTGCGGGTTACAGGAGAGCGCAAGGGCGATCATCGCCCGCTGGCGCATCCCGCCGGACATCTCGTGCGGGTAAGCATCCAGTCGCCGCTCGGGGCTGGGAATACGCACCTGGCGCAGGGCCTCCAGCGCCCTGTCCCGGGCCGCCTGGCGCGACAGCCCTTCGTGGCGGCGCAGCCCTTCAATAATCTGCTGCCCGACGGTGTAGACCGGATCGAAGGCCAGCAGCGGCTCCTGAAAAATCATCGCGCAGCGTCCGCCGCGATAGCGCCGCAGCTGACTTGTGCTCATCGTCAGCACCTCGTCGTCCCCCACCTGCAGGGTGCCGGAGAGCTCACTGCTCCCTGGCGGGTGCAGGCGCATCAGCGCCCGCAGGGTCACGCTCTTGCCGGAACCCGACTCGCCAATCAGCGCCATCACCTCCCCCTTTTGTACGTCAAAGGAGACTCCATTGACCGCGTTGATGGTCTGTCCGTCGCGGCGAAAGACGACCCGCAGGTCGTGCACATGGACAAAGGCGTTATCCGACATGGCTGACCTCCTTAAGGGGGATGCTTTGATGCCAGGGCGAGGCCGGCTGCGCCATCAGGCAGGCGCTCTGGTGCCCCTCCCCGACCGCCTCCAGCCGCGGTTTCACCTCGGCGCAGACCGCCTTCGCATGCGGGCAGCGGGTGTGAAAGCGGCAGCCGCTCGGCGGCGCGATGGGGCTGGGGGGATCGCCGCTCAGCGGTGAGGTCAGGGTGCGGTTTTCCGGGTCCATGGAGGGCATCGAGCTTAACAGCGCCCGGGTATAGGGGTGGGCGGAGGCGGTAAACAGCTGCTCCGCCGGGCCAATCTCCACCACTTCGCCAAGGTACATGACGAGGATCCGATCCGACAGCCAGCGAACCACGTGCAGATCGTGGCTGATGAACACGTAGGTCAGCTCGAGAGTCCGTTTCAGCTCCTGCAGCAGCTGCAGCACCTGGGCTTCCACCGATTTATCCAGCGCCGACACCGCCTCATCGAGGATCACCAGCCGCGGCTTCATCGCCAGCGCGCGGGCGATATTCACCCGCTGCCGCTGGCCGCCGGAGAGCGCATGCGGGTAGCGGTCGGCAAAGCGCGCCGGCTCAAGGCCAACGTGCGCCAGCAGATAGCGGGCATATTCGCTGGCCTCTCTGGCGCTGACGCCATGGACGCGCTGGCCGAAGGCGATGCTCTCCTCCATGGTCAGGCGCGGATTGAGCGAAGCATAGCTATCCTGAAAGACCATCTGCACCTGGCGACGGTAGGCTTTCAGCGGCAGACGCGACGAGCCGACCCCCTGTCCGTCGAAGATCAGTTCGCCGCTGTCCTGGGTGAGCAACTGCATCAGCAGCCGGGCAGTGGTCGATTTGCCGCAGCCCGACTCGCCGACCACCCCCAGGGTTTCGCCTTTCATCACCGTGAAGCTGATATCGTCCACCGCCTGCACCACCTCCCGGCCTTTGCCGCCGCGAAAGTACTTCAGCAAGTGATTGACCTTCAGCAGCGGCTGCGCCGGCCCGCCAAGGTCGATATTGATAAAGGGTTGCATCGCTTACTCCTTAATCGCCATTGCCGCACGCAGGCGGTCCGCGAGGATATTGAACGAAATGGAGGTGATAAAAATCATCAGGCCCGGCAGGGCGGCCACCCACGGCTGGGTATAGATTGCCGTGCGCAGCGTATTGAGCATCAGCCCCCACTCGGGCTCCGGCGGCCGCACGCCGAGGCCGAGAAACGACAGGCCGGAGGCGAGGATCATGCACACCGAAATCAGCCCGGTGGAGAAGACGAAGATCGGCCCGAGCACGTTGCCCAACACCTGGACGCGGATAATGGTCAACGCGCTGGCGCCAGTGGCCCGGGCGGCGTCGATATAGTCCATATGTCGCACCTGGGCGGTCACGCTCTCGGCAATCCGCGCCACCTGCGGGACAAACACGAGGGTCAGCGACAGCAGCGCATTGCCGATGCCCGCCCCCAGCGCTCCCGACAGCGCAATCGCCAGCAGGACGGAGGGAAAGGCATAGAACACATCCACGGTGCGCATAATCACGGTATTGGTTTTGCCGCCCGTATAGCCGGCGATAATCCCGATGGCCCCGCCGATAAAAAAGGCGAACACCACCGGGACAATTCCCATAAACAGCGAAAGTCGGGTGCCAAGGATCAGCCGCGACAGCATGTCGCGTCCCAGCTCATCCGAGCCCAGCGGGAAGCCGTCGCTGCCGATGGGTTTCAGGCGCAGGAACATCGACGTTTGATAAGGATCTTTGACGATAAGCCACGGACCGAACAGCGCCAGGGCCAGCAGCAGGAGGATCACCACGCCCACCACCACCCCGCCGGGGTCGCGCAGTAGGCGGCGCAATACCCCGCGCCAGTAACCTTGCCGGGAAGCGTGGGCCGCTGCGGCCGGAACCGCTTTCGTCGTTGCCGTATCCACCATGGTCAGCTCCTCTTAATACGCGGGTCGAGGGTGGTCTGCAGAATATCCACCAGCAGGTTGAGCAGCACGAAAAACAGCGCCAGCACCCAGATGGTGCCCTGCAGCAGGGGCAGGTCGCGCTGAAAAATGGCGGTATTGAGCAGCAATCCGGTTCCCGGCCAGGAGAAAACGGTCTCCACAAGGATCGAGCCGCCCATCAGATAGCCCACCTGCAGCCCCATCACCGCCAGCGCGGTGGGCGCGGCATTTTTCATGACGTGGACAAAGATGCGCGACTCGTTGAGCCCGCGAGCGCGCAGGCCAACGATAAACTCCTGGCTGAGGATATCGGCCACCTGCGAGCGCACGGTGCGGGCGATAATCCCGGTGGGGATCACCGACAAGGTGAGGGCTGGCAGCAGCATGAACTGCAGGTGCGCCCAGTCCCATTGCCAGCCCACCTCGCCTATCGGCCCGCCGCCGGTGGCCGGCAGCAGCGCGAACTTAACGCTGCAGAGGATCACCAGCAGCATCCCCAGCCAGTAGTGCGGCACGCTGACGCCAAATACCGACAACACCGAGGCCAGACGGTCAATGACGCTGTTGCGAAAATAGCCGGCGACAAAGCCGAACAGGCTGCCGAGGACGAAGCCGATCGCCGTCGCCAGCAGCGCCAGGCGCAGGGAGTACGCCACCGCGGTCATCACTTCGTCTATCACCGGGCGGCCGGTGGCGACCGACATACCAAGGTCGCCGTGCAGCGCCCGCCACAGCCAGTGGATAAACTGCATGGGCAGCGGCTTATCAAAGCCGTAAGCCTGCATTAACGTCTGACGCAGCGCCTCCGAGGCGTCCGGCGGCATCACCGACACCAGCGGGTCGCCCGGGGCGATCTGCACCAGCATGAAACAGATCACCGCGACCCCAAGCATGGTGGGGATAGCCAGCAGAATGCGGTATAGCAGCGTATTGATCATCGGTCGCCCCTTTCGCGATTACTCTTTTTTGCTCACCAGGCTGAGGTCGATAAACCAGCTCTGCGGTTGCACCACCCCGGTCACCGCAGGGGAAATCGCACGCGGCCCGACGTCGTGGGCGACAAACAGGAATGGCACCTGATCCACCAGCGCGGCGTGCAGCTCACCGGCCGCTTGGTTCATCTCCGCCGGGGTAAAGGCGTGCTTGACGGCGGCGGCCAGCTTCTCCGTCTCCGGAGTGGAGAAGTAACCCCAGTTGGTCGCCACCGGCGGAAACGCTTTGGCGGTCGAGAAGCGGATCAGGCCAAAGTAAGGATCGTTAACCGCGGCGCTGACGTTGATCGCATCGATCCCTTTCGCCGACGGGTCCCGGGCGCCCAGGCGCCAGTTGGTAAACAGGGTGTTCCATTCCACCACTTTGATATCCACATTGAAGAAGCAGCTCTTCAGGCTCTGCTGGATATACTCGTTCATCGGCAAGGGCTGCATCTGCCCGGAGCCGGAGGCCGAGGTGGCCACCGTGACGTGCAGCGGTTTGCTGGCGCTGTATCCGGCCTCGGTCATTAGCTGGCGGGCGGTATCCGGGTCATATTTGATCTGGAAAGTGGGTTTGCCATGCCACGGGCTGTCAGCCTCATAAACCCCGGTGGCCTCGGTCATGTAGCCGCCAAGGTAGCTCTTCAGCTCGGCGCGGTTCAGACACAAGTTGGCCGCTTTGCGCACGCGGATGTCCTGCCACGGCGATCCTTTTTCAAAGGAGAACTGCCAGGGCCACAGGTGCGGCTGGGTATTGGCGTAGAGGTGAAAACCCTGAGACTTGATCTGATCGATGGCGTCCGGCGCCGGGGCTTCAATCCAGTCCACCTGCTTCGACAGCAGCGCCGCGGTACGGGCGTTGGCCTCCGGCAAGGGGATCAGCACCACTTTATCCACCCGGGGAATGCGATCTTTGTTCCAGTAGTCGGGGTTTTTATCGAGGATCAGCTGCTGACGCGGCACCAGCTTCTCCAGTTTGAACGGGCCGCTACCCACCGCGTGGGCGGCGAAGGCGGTCCACGCCTGTTTGCTGCGCGCGGCGCTATCTCCCGCGCTGGCCGGCACCGCGTCATACTGCTTCTGCCACGCCGTCGGCGAGACGATAAACAGGTTGGTGATGTTGTACGGCAGCAGCGCGTCCGGTTCCGAGGTGGTCAGCGCCACAGTGTGGTCGTCAATTTTCTCTGCGCCGGTGAGGGTCGGCATGCGCGACAGGGTGTTGCCGATCTGCCCCGGGGCGTACTGCGGCGCTGCTTTATTCAGCACCTTATCCACGTTCCAGACGATGGCGTCGGCGTTCACCTCCGTCCCGTCATGGAACCTGACGCCCGGACGCAAGGTGAAAATCCAGCGGCTGGTGTTCTGCGGATCGATGTGCCACTCGGTCGCCAGCCCCGGCACCAGACCGCTGGGCTTTTCACCTTGCGACAGATCCCACTCCACCAGCGCGTCGTACAGCGGGATGCCGGTAAAGCGGTTGCCCTCATAGCCTTGATCCGGCTGGCCAAGGGTTAACGGAATATCCGCGGCGGTCATGGCGATCCGCAGCGTGGAGGCGTTGGCAGGTAAGGCGGCGCCCGCCAGGGCCAGTGCGCCGCTCACCGCCACGGCGAGACGACCGGCACGCGAAAATAACGTCTTTTTGTGCATCACATGATCCCTGTTAAATAAAGTGTCACGGATTAACAGGCAAAATGCGTACCAGCTCTTACGCGGACGAAAATAGGCCAAAACCGACCGGTAAAATAAGAAGGGCTTATATTATCACCATGATAATTATGGGAAAATAATTGCGCCTTATTCCGCCGCACCGCCAGCGGGAAATATGTTGCAGAATTGCACCAGCCGCTATATGGCAAATTTCAAATAATCACTCTGCGTCACTTTTCATTCATCCCCGTCCTCCGCCGCCGCGTATTCTCCGTCGGGATCAATCCCTTCTATACTTCAGGGAACACATCGACCGGGAGAGACTATGCCTTTAGCCGATTTTCACCGCTCCGATCCTTTTACCCTCGGTATCGAACTGGAGCTGCAGGTGGTGAACCCGCCGGGTTACGACCTCAGCCAGGATGCCTCGACGCTGATTGCCGACGTCCAGCATCAGTTGACCGTGGGAGAAGCCAAACATGACATCACCGAGAGCATGCTGGAGATCGCCACCGGGGTGTGCCGCGACATCAGCCATGCCCAAACCCAGCTCAGCGCCATCCAGCAGGCGGTTCAGCGCGCGGCGCTGCGCCATCATCTGCAGATCTGCGGCGGCGGTTCGCACCCCTTTCATGCCTGGCAGCGTCAGCAAATCAGCGACAATCCGCGCTATGTTAAAACCGTCGAGCATTTTGGCTATCTGGCGCAGCAGGCCACGGTCTTTGGCCAGCATGTGCACGTCGGCTGCCAGAGCGGCGACGACGCCCTCTATCTGCTGCACGGCCTGTCGCGCTTTGTACCGCACTTCATCGCCCTTAATGCCGCCTCGCCGTGGTTTGACAGTACCGACAGCCGTTTCGCCTGTTCACGCCTGAACCGCTTCTCCTCCTATCCCGACAACGGTCCGATGCCGTGGGTGGCAGACTGGCAGGGGTTTCGTCGCCTGTTCCGCCAGCTGAGCTACACCAGCATGATCGACAGCATGAAGGATCTGCACTGGGATATTCGCCCCAGCCCGCAGTTTGGGACCGTCGAGGTGCGGGTGATGGACACTCCCCTGACCCTCGCCCAGGCGATCCATATCGCCGGCTTTATACAGACCCTGGCCTGCTGGCTGTTGACGGAGCGCCCTTTTAAGCACCAGCCTGATGATTATCTGCTGTACCCCTTTAACCGCTATCAGGCGTGCCGCTATGGGCTGGACGGGACCCTCACCGACGTGCGCAGCGGAGAGCAGCGCAGCATCCGCCAGGAGATCCTGCAGCTCGCCGACCGGCTGGCTCCCTTCGCCCATCAGTTGAAGGCGACGGCGGCGCTGGAAGCGGTGGTCCGCCAGGCGAAATCGCCGCACAGCGAAGCGCAGCAGATGCGCGACTTTATCGCCAACGGCGGTTCGCTTTCCGGCCTGGTGCAAAAACACTGTGAGATTTGGGCGGCATAAGGCAGCGAGGCGGGTATACTCGGCGCAGACCATAGAAAGGACTGCCCATGTTATTACGTTGCCTGCTCCCCCTGGCGCTGCTGCCCCTGGCCGCCGTCGCCAGCGCCGCCTGTACCCTCACCGACCCGACGCTGACCCTGCAGAGCTATCGGGTGGATGCGCAGAAAGAGCGCATTGCGATGTACTGGCAGGATCGGCACGGCAAAGCCTGGGGTTCCCTGCGTTCGCTGCTGGCGGGTATTGATGGCGACGGCCGGGTGCAGATGGCGATGAACGGCGGCATTTACGATAAAGCCTACGCGCCGCTGGGGCTGTATATCGAAGACGGCAAACGGCTGACGCCGGTAAACCGTTCCGCCGGCGGCGGGAACTTCTTTATCCGCCCCGGCGGCGTGTTCCTGGTGGCGAACGGCCGGGCGAAAATCGTGCCGCTGCCGGCGTACAAACCCTCTCCCGCCATCCGTTATGCGGTGCAGTCCGGCCCGATGCTGATTGAGAATGGCGTCATCAACTGGCGGCTGAAGCCCTCAGCCAGTTCGCGCAAGCTGCGTAACGGGGTGGGTATCGATAAGCAGGGCCGGGTGGTGTTTATGCTCAGCGATCGCGAGACCAACTTCTATGATTTTGCCTGCTATGCGCAGTCAAAGCTTGGGGTGCGGCAGATGCTCTATCTCGACGGCACCCTGTCGAAGATGTACCGCAAAGGCGGCAGCGTGCCGTGGCAGTATCATCCGTTCGTGACCATGATAACGGTGGAGAGGAAGTAGCGGGCGCCCGGCACAAAAGCGGCGCCGTGCCCGCCGTCCTTACCCGTTCACCAGCGAAGGACTACCCTTTTCTGCCAAACGCAACGTGAACGGAAAATTCCCCCTCACCCTAATCCTCTCCCACAGGGAGAGGGGATCGACAGGCAGACGCTGTGGCGCAACACTTACCCCCGCCGATGCGCCCACTCACGCATACGCTGAAACAGCACATACAGCGACGGGATAAACAGGATGCCAATCATCGTCGCCACCAGCATACCGCTGAATACCGTGGTGCCGATGATCCGCCGGCTCTGCGCCCCGGCGCCGGTGGCGAGCATCATCGGCATGATGCCGATAATAAACGACACCGCGGTCATCATCACCGCGCGGAAGCGGCGGGTGGCCCCCTCGCGCGCAGCGTCAACTATCGACAGCCCCTCCTCGCGCCGGCTGCGGGCGAATTCAACAATCAGAATCGCGTTCTTCGCTGCCAGGGCAATCAGCAGCACCAGCCCTATCTGAACATACACATCGTTGGCATAGCCCGCGGTCCACAGCCAGAGCAGCGCTCCGCCGATGGCGAACAGCACCGAGAGCATGACGCTCGCCGGCAGCGTCCAGCTCTCATACTGCGCCACCAGGAACAGCCACGCCATCGCCACCGCCGCCAGCACGATCCACACTGCCTGATTGCCGGTCTGCTGCTCCTGCCAGGAGATCCCGCTCCAGGCGTAGTCATATCCCGGCGGCAGATGGGCCTGCAAAATCTGCTCCATGGCCGCCATCGCCGTGCGGCTGCTGACCCCCTCGGCCGCTGAACCGCTCACTGAAACGGACGGGAACTGATTGTACTGCTGAATAAACGGCGCCCCCACCGTCGGCGTAATGGTGACCAGATTGCTCAGCCGCACCCGCTCGCCGTCGCGGCTGCGGACGTACAGCTCGCTAATCTGCTCTGCCCGCTCGCGCCACTGCATCTCATTTTGCATCACCACATGATAGACACGATTGTTACGGCTGAAATCGCCGGCGCGCGTGCCGCCGAACGCCGTCTGCAGGCTGCTGAAAATCTGCGCCACCGGCACATCCAGCAGCGCCGCCCGATCGCGGTCGACCGTCAGGGTCAGCTGCGGCACGTTGCTGCTCCAGGTGGTAAACACCCGGCTCAGTTGAGGATGCTGGTTCGCCAGCTGGAGGATCTCCCGCGTCACCTGCTCCAGCTCCGCCGACGACTGACCGGCCTGCGCCAGAATGCGCAGATCAAACCCCGAGGCATTCCCCAGGCCCGGCAGGGTCGGCGGCGCGAAGGTCATGATCGTCGCCTCCGGTAGCGACAGCAGCTGGCGCTGAATATCCGCCATCACCGCATCCAGCGGCGGCCGCTGGTGCCAGTCCTTGAGCATTACCGAGATAAACCCGCCGTTAGAGGCGCTGGTGCCGTTGAGAATGTTGAAGCCGGACACCTGAATCACATCCTCCACCGCCGGGTTAGCCATCAGCAGCTTGCGCGCCTGGGCCATCACCGCTTCGGTACGCTCCAGCGACGCCGCCTCCGGCAGTTGCACGCTGGCAAACAGGTAACCCTGATCTTCCTGAGGCAGGAAGCCTTTCGGCATCGAGGTGAAGCTGAACGCCACCAGCGCGCCTGCCGCCACCGTCGCCGCCAGCGCCAGCCAGGGACGGCGGTTCATCCAGCCCACCAGCCGGCCATAGCCGTCGCGGGTACCGTCGAGAAGACGGTTAAACGCCCGCCACACCGCCGCTGGCTGGGCGGGACGCGGGCGCAGCAGCAGTGCGCAGAGGGCCGGTGTCAGGGTTAGCGCCACCAGGCTCGACAGGGCCACCGCGGTGGAGAGCGTCACGGCAAACTGCCGGTACAGCTCGCCGACGATCCCCGGGAGCAGCGCCACCGGCACAAATACCGCCAGCAGCACCAGGGTCGTGGCGATCACCGGCCCGGCGATCTGCTGCAGCGCCTGGGCGGTGGCCTGCAGGCGATCCAGCCCTTCCGCCATTTTGGTTTCCACATTCTCTACCACCACAATGGCGTCATCCACCACCATCGTCAGGGCGAGAATGATCGCGAACAGGCTGAGGGTGTTGGCGCTGTAGCCCAGCAGATAGAGCACCGCAAAGGTGCCGATCAGTGACACCGGGATCGCCAGCACTACGATCAGCGTCGCTCGCCAGCTCTGCAGGAACAGCGACACCACCACGACCACTGCCAGCAGGGTCAGCGCCAGCGAGACGCCGATCTCTTTGATCGTCGCCGCCACAAAGCGGGTGGTATCGAACTTCACCTCCCAGGTGAGATCCGCCGGAAAGCGAGTGTGCAGGCGGTTAAGCTCCGCACGCACTGCGCTGGCGACCTGCAGGGCATTGGCGGTGGGCGTCGGGTAGATCCCCAGATAGGCCGACGCTTTACCGTTCAGCTGCGCGCCGGAGCTGTAGCTGCGGGCGCCCAGCTCAATGGTCGCCACGTCGGCGAGGCGAACCAGCTGCCCCTGCGCGCCGCGGCGGAGGATAATCTCGCCAAAGCTGGCCGCCTCGTTCAGACGCCCCAGCCCGTTGATGGTCAGCGTCTGCTGCTGGCCGTTGAATACTGGCGGGGTGCCCACCTGCCCCGCCGCGCCCTGCACATTCTGCTCGCGCAGCGCCTGGGCAACGTCATCCGTGGTGATGTTGAGCGCATTCATGCGGTCCGGACGCAGCCAGATGCGCATACTGTAATCCCGGGCGCCAAACATCTGCACCTCGCCGACGCCGGGCAGGCGGGCCAGCGCCTCGCGCACCTGGGTGCTGGCGTAGTTACTGACAAACAGCGGCGACAGCGTGCCCAGCGGCGAGTAGAGGCTCACCCCCATCAGCAGGTTGCTGGCGCGCTTGCGGACCTGGACGCCATTCTGCTGCACCTCCGCCGGGAGCTGCGCCAGCGCCTGCGCCACCCGGTTTTGCACGTCGATCGCCGCCAGGTCGGCATCGGTGCCCGCCGCGAAGGTAATGCTCAGGCGGTACGTTCCCTCATCCGAGCTGGTGGACTCCATATACAGCATATGATCGACGCCGTTGAGCTGGGTCTCCAGCGGGGCGGCGATGGCTTCCGCCACATCTGACGCGCTGGCGCCCGGCCAGCTGGCGCTGACGTTCACCACCGGCGGGGTGATCGCCGGGTACTGCTCCACCGGGATCAGCTTCAGCGACACCGCGCCGACAAAGGTCAGCAGCAGCGCGATCACCATGGCAAATCGCGGACGACGGATAAAAAAGGTCAGCATCCCTTCTCCTTACTTAGTTCAGCACCTGTACCGCGGCGCCTTCACGTAAACGCTGCGCGCCGTCGGTGATCACCTGCTCGCCCGCCTGCAGCCCTTTCTCAACCGCAAACTGCTGCCCCTGCTGCCCCGCGAGGGTCAGACGACGCTGCCCGGCGGTGTGGTCCGGCTTCAGCACCCAGCTGAAAAAGCCCTGCGGATCCTGCTGCACGGCGGCGGCCGGGATCATCACCCGTGACTGCAGCTCCTGCGGACGGAACAGGATTGTTACGCTGCCGCCCGGCAGCAGACGGTGCTGCGGATTGGCGAACTCCGCCCGCACCGCCACGCTGCCGGTGCGGGCGTCAATCCGGTTATCGATGGAGGTCAACACCCCATCGCGCCGTTTGCCATCCACGTCAATCTGCGCCAGCCACGCCTGCTTCAGGGCGCGGATGTCGGCATGCTGGCCGGATTTGCTGAAAAATGCGGCTTCGTCGAGAGCGAACGACACCCGCACCGGATCCAGTTGCACGATGTCCACCAGCACGCCGCTGGATGGGTTAATCAGCGTCCCGACGTGAAAGGCGCTGTGCCCCACGCGACCGGTCACCGGCGCCGCAATCCGGGTGTAGCTGAGCACAATCTGCTGGGCCTCGACGCGGGCTTTCGCCTGCTGCACGGCGGCGGCGGCGACGTCGCGCTGCATCCGGGCCGTGTCGACGTCGTTGCGGCTGATGGAGTGGTTGTTAATGAGCCGCTCGTAGCGAGTGAGCAGTTGCTGCGACTGACGTAATGAGGCTTCGGCGCTTTTCAGCTCGGCCTGCGCCAGGGCCAGGGCCGCGCGGGGCTGCGCGTCGTCGAGGGTAAACAGCAGGTCGCCCTCGGTAACATACTGGCCATCCTGGAAATGGCGCTTAACTATCACCCCTTCGGTGCGCGCGCGAATGTCGACGGCGCGGATCGCCTCGACCCGCCCGGGGATGGCACGTTCTTCAGCATGAGGCGCCAGTTCAACCGTGGCGACGCGGACCGGCACCGCCGGCGCGGCGGTCGCCGTCAGGGCGCCGCCGGCCAGACCGCAGGCCAGCAGAGCAAAGCGGAAGGTTTTAATCATAGGGGGATCCTTGCGAAAGTAACGCGCGCCTGCAGCGAGGCGCGCGAGATCAATCAAGCCGTTTTGCGGAACCGGCGCGTCAGGCGCTTCTCAACTTCCACCACCAGGAACATGGCGACGCCGATGACCAGGGTGATAAACCAGTAGCGCAGCGGCAGCGCTTCCGTACCAAACATGCTCTGCATCAGCGGGACATAGATAATGACCAGTTGCATCAGCAGCAGGACACCGGTCACCAGCCAGATGCCTTTGTTGCGCAGCAGACCCATGCTCAGGGAGAAGCTGTCGCTGCTGCGGCAGTTGATCATGTAGACCCACTGCGCCGTCACCAGCATCTGCAGCAGCACGGTGCGGATAAACTCCGGACTGTGGCCGCGCGGCGCCAGCCAGGCCTCAAGGATAAAGGCGGCAATAGCAATCATAGACCCGACAAAAGCCACTCGCCACACGGCGAAGCCATCCATCACGTGCTGGCCGGTTTTACGCGGCGGGCGGTTCATCACATTGCGCTCTGCGGCTTCAAAGGCAAGGCCGAAGGAGAGCGTCGCCGACGTCGCCATGTTCATCCACAGGATCAGCACCGGGGTCAGCGGAATAATGTTCCCCGCCAGCAGGGCGATGATGATCAGCAGCCCCTGCGCCAGGTTGGTCGGCATGATGAAGAGGATGGTCTTCTTCAGGTTGTCATAGACCCGACGGCCCTCTTTTACCGAGCTGGCGATGGTCGCGAAGTTATCATCGGTCAACACCATGTCAGCCGCCTCTTTGGTGACTTCGGTACCTTTGATACCCATGGCGATACCCACGTCGGCCTGGCGCAGCGCCGGCGCGTCGTTGACGCCGTCTCCGGTCATGCCGACCACTTCGCCGTTATCCTGCAGGGCTTTCACCAGGCGCAGCTTATGCTCCGGGCTGGTACGGGCAAAGATGTCGTACTCCACCGCCGCCTTCGCCAGCGCCGCATCGTCCATGTGCTCCAGCTGGTAGCCGGTCATGGCCTGGCTGCTGTTGGTGATCCCCAGCATCTGGCCGATGCTCATCGCCGTCTGCGGGTGGTCGCCAGTGATCATCTTCACGCGGATCCCGGCGGTCTGGCAGGCATGGATGGCGTCAATGGCTTCCGGACGCGGGGGATCCATCATCCCGGCGATGCCGAGGAAAATCAGCCCCTCCTGCAGGTCCTCATGGTTGAGGGTGGTGGCATCAAGGCTGGCAGGCTTACAGGCCGCCGCCACCATGCGCAGTCCCTGACGGGCGAAGCGCGCCATCTCCTCTTCCCAGTACTGCGCCTCGAACGGCACCGCGCCGTGGCGGCTCATCTGCTCGCGGCACATGGCGAAGATAACGTCCGGCGCACCGGTGATCAGCACCCGGGCCTCGCCATCGATGTGCTGCAGGGTCGACATATATTTGTACTGTGAGTCAAAGGGGATCTTGGCCACCAGACGGGCCTCCACCGCCGGGAGCTGCGCTTTCGCCGCCAGCACCTTCAGCGCCCCTTCGGTCGGCCCGCCGGTGATCCCCCACAGACCGCGCTCATCCTGGGTAAGCTGGCTGTCGTTACACAGGTCGATGGTGCGCAGCCAGGTCTCCAGCACGGTGCCGGGCTGAACCTGCACGGGCTCGTCGCTCCCCTCAAGGAAGATCCGTCCCTGCGGCTCATAGCTGTCGCCTTCCACCCGGTAGCAGCAGTCTGCCGTGATGATCGCTTTGACGGTCATTTCGTTCATCGTCAGAGTGCCGGTTTTATCCGAACAGACCACGGTCATGGCGCCGAGAGTTTCCACGGTCGGCAGCTTACGAATAATCGCCCGCTTGCGCGCCATCGTCTGCACGCCCAGCGACAGAATAATCGAGATGATCGCCGGCAGCCCCTCCGGTACCGCGGCCACCGCCAGGCTAATCAGCGACAGCAGCAGCTCGCCCATCGGGATATCCCGCAGCGCGAGGCTAAAGATAAACAGCGCCACCATCATGGCGAGGATAATGACAAAAATCGCTTTGCCGAGCTTATCCATCTGCACCAGCAGCGGGGTACGGTGCTTCTCAATGCCCGCCATCATCTGGTTGATATGGCCGAGTTCGGTCTCCGCGCCGGTGGCGGTCACCACGCCGATGCCGCCGCCAGCGCTGACGGTGGTGCCGGAGAAGACCATGTTCACCCGGTCGCCCAGCGGCAGGTCGCCCTCCAGCGCGTCGGTGATTTTATCCACCACCGTCGACTCGCCGGTGAGGATCGCCTCTTCCACCCGCAGGTTGTGGGTTTCAATCAGGCGCATATCCGCTGGTACGCGGTCGCCGGCGCGCAGGATAACGATGTCCCCTGGAACCAGGTCGCGCGTCGGGATAGTCTCATGTTTGCCGTTACGCTGGACGCGGGCATCGCTGGAGAGCATGTTGCGGATCCCCTGCAGGGATTTTTCGGCGTTGCTCTCCTGGATATGACCGATCAGGGCGTTAATCACCGTCACGCCGAGGATCACCAGGGTATCGACCCAGTGACCCATAATGGCGGTCAGCGCCGCGGCAGCCAGCAGCACGTAAATCAGTACGTCGTTAAAGTGGGCGAGAAAGCGCAGCCAGCCCGGTTTACCCTTCTTTTCCGGCAGGGCATTCGGACCAAAGGTATTCAGGCGCTCGGCGGCGTCTGCGGAATTTAACCCAGCGGCCTGGCTTTTTGTCTGCGCCAGCACTGCGTCAACGGTCTGCTGCCAGACCTGCCGTGGCGCGGTGTCGCCCGAGGGCGTCGTAAACTTTGGGTTATTCATCTTGGTCAAATTACATTTTCCTTATAAATTCCGTGAATCGGAAAGCCTGAAATCATTCCTGGCCAATGAAGTAAAACGTGGCTAAAAAGCCGGTAAAAATGTGATCCAATATGCGCCTAAATTTTTCGCAAAATACAAAATGTGTGATAAGTTAATTCACAAGATAAATATTACAGAATATTAATAAACCAAAACTAAACGAGGTTAAATATGTTTGGAATCTACCGAGGACGCCGTCTGGCGCTGTACATCCTGCTGGCCATCATTGTTGCCACGCTGGTGGGATATAGCACTTATAGTTTTGTAAAAGCGCTGGCATAATAATGACGTTAATTTACATCCGGCTGCAATTAACTTAATTACAAATTATTTCAGATTAATTAACATGAGAGCGAATGGCAGGCAATAATATTTAAAATAGCCGTGTTATAGAGAGTAAAAAAACAAAGCATATTGCGTTAAGCATTATTTTACCGGACAATATGTTTTTTAACTGATGATTAACATGACATGAAACATCCGCTGGAAACGCTTCTCTCCGCCGCCGGGATCTTACTGCTGGCCCTGCTCTCCTGTCTGCTGTTGCCCGCGCCTTCGCTGGGCCTGACGCTGGCGCAAAAGCTGGTTGAGACATTCCATATGATGGATCTCAACCAGCTCTATACGGTGTTGTTTTGTCTGTGGTTCTTAGCGCTGGGCACCCTTGAATTTCTGGTGCTGCGCTGGGTGTGGCGTCGCTGGTTCTCCCTCGAACGGTAAACCAGGAGAGCGCGCCTCAGTGGGCGCGGCTGTGGTTTTCTTTGCGGTAGGCGCCCGGCGGCTGGTTGAAGGTCCGGGTGAAGACGCGGGTAAAGGTCTGTTGCGAATCGAAGCCATACTTCAGGCAGATATCGTAGACCCGCTGATCGGTGTCGCGCAGATCGCGGGCGGCCAGCAGCAGCTTCCTTTCACGAATATAGCGCCCAAGGCTCTCTCCCTTGTACTGTAAAAACAGCCGTTGCAGATGCCATTTCGAATACCCGGCATGGCGAGCGATATCATCAATACGCAGCGGTTGATGCAGGTTGTCATCAATCCACTCGACGATAGTGTCAATCACCTGAGCGGAAATCGTCATATGCTCTCTCCTCTGAAACTGCACTGGCGCTTAGCGCCACCAGGCGTTAAATGATTGCGTCTTATCGGCGACCCACAGCGGCTCGCCCTGCATAGGCGTCAGCAGACGCCAGGCCCTTCCTTCGCTGGCAGCCGCCAGCCGTTGATACGGTTCATCCCAGCTGTGTTTCGCCAGAACAAACCGTCCTGCATGCCCAGGCAGCACCGCGCGGGCGCGCAGGTCGTCGGCAGCCTGAGCCGTTTCATCCGGCATCATGTGAATATATTTCCAGTCCTGGTCATACTGCCCGTTCTCCATGATCGCCAGATCAACCGGACCAAATTCATCACCAATCGCTTTGAAGTGCGGCCCATAGCCGCTGTCGCCGCTGTAATAAATTTTTTGCTGCGGGGTGACGAACAGAAAACTGGCCCACAGCGTCTGGTTACGCTTCAGTCCACGGCCGGAAAAGTGCCGCGCCGGCAGAACGTGAACGGTGAATTCATCGCTGACCGGGATCGCCTGCTGCCAGTCCGCTTCGCTAATCAGCGCCCCGTCCATCCCCCAGTAGCGCAGATGCGACCCGACGCCCAGCGGCGTAATGACCCGCTTAATTTTCGGCAGCAAGGCGCGGATGGTGGCGTAATCCAGATGGTCGTAGTGATCGTGGGAGATGATCAGCAGATCGATATCCGGCATCCCTTCCGCCCGCCACGGATAGTCGCCGGGAAAGGCTTTATTGATAAAGGAGAACGGCGCCGCGTAATCGCTGAACACCGGATCGATCAGGATACGTTTTCCTGCCAGCTGCAGGTACCAGGAGGAGTGGCCGAGCCAGACCATCACATCCTGCCCCAGGGGCAGCGTCGCCAGGTCGGTCTTCACCAGCGGCAGCGGCTGAGCGGGACGGGCGTTTTCACGTTTGGTCATCAGGAAATCCCACCACGCCGCCAGCATATTTTTCTGCCCGGTGAACCCTGGCGTGGGCAATTGGTTATGGAACTGGCCGTCCCGGTAGTGGGGAGACGCTTCCACCTGGCTAAGCTGTGCCCCCTGCGGCGCCTTACCAAAACCGGCATTGAGGACAAACGGCAATGTCGTTGCTGCTGCGAGTAACATGATGGCGACCACGCTAAAAGTGACACGGTTCATATCCTGACCAGACAAAAGCCCCCATCCCGGAGGCTTTGTGATATAACTTGATTATGAGTGAGTACGCACTCATTATTAGGAAAGTGATGAAAGTCGTCAAGACGATTTTCAATTTTTGCGTTCCGCCGTTGCAGCGACCTGGTCAGACGTGCAAAGATCGGCGGTTTGTTTAAACCTGCGTGAGGAAAAAAGTAGTGGCTCGTCCAAAGAGTGAAGATAAAAAGCAAGCGTTACTGGAAGCTGCCACCGCGGCTTTCGCCCAGTCCGGCATCGCCGCCTCGACGTCGGCCATCGCCCGCAGCGCTGGGGTGGCCGAGGGGACGCTGTTTCGCTATTTCGCCACCAAGGATGAGTTGCTCAACGAGCTGTACCTCGCGATTAAGCTGCGCCTGGTGCGCACAATGATCGCCGGGCTGGATCCGCACGAGAAGCGCCCGAAAGAGAACGCGCGCAATATCTGGAACAGCTATATCGACTGGGGCGTGCGCAACCCGATGGAGCACAAGGCGATCCGCCGGATGGCGCTCAGCGAGCGCATCACCGACGAAACCCGTCGCCAGGTAAAAGAGAGCTTCCCGGAGCTCAACGAAATGTGCCAACTGTCGGTGAAAGAGATTTTTCTCAGCGAGGCGTACCGCGCCTTTGGCGATGCCCTGTTTCTGTCGCTGGCGGAGACCACCATCGAATTCGCCAGCCACGATCCGCAGCGCGCCCGGGAGATTATCGCCCTCGGCTTTGAAGCCATGTGGAACGCCCTGCATGAGGCGGACGCCTAATGACCCCCGAGATGCTGCATCCCTGCGCTCATCGTATCGCCCTGACCTACCCGTTTACCGAGCACTGCTGGCCTTTTGGGCCAGAGTACGACGTGTTTAAGGTCGATGGCCGTATCTTTATGATCACCATGACCATTCGCGGCCGGGCGCTGGTCAACCTGAAGGCTGAGCCGCAGAAGTCGCTGCTGAATCAGGAAATTTATCGCAGTATCGAACCGGGCTACCATATGAACAAGAAACACTGGATCACGGTGGTGCCGGGAGAGGATATCAGCGAGGATCTGCTGGCCGAGCTGATTGACGATTCGTGGCATCAGGTGGTGAACAAGCTGAGTAAAAAGGCCCAGCAGCGCCTGCGTCCGCGCTGATTTTCAGCCAAATGCGATAAGTGTTATCGCATTTTTCACCCTTATCATTTGGCGATCTTCGCTGTACTCTTCCTCTCCTTAACGCACCGGTAAGGTGCTGTAAACTGTGAGGAAGAGTTATGGATATCGTATCGGTCGCTTTAAAGCGCTATTCCACCAAGGCCTTTGACGCCACGAAAAAGCTGACTGCCAGCGAAGCCGAACAGCTGAAAACGCTGCTGCAGTACAGCCCGTCTAGCACCAACTCCCAGCCGTGGCACTTTATCGTCGCCAGCACCGATGAAGGGAAAGCTCGAGTAGCCAAAGCCGCCAGCGGCACCTACGTGTTCAACGAACGCAAAATTCTCGACGCCTCGCACGTGGTGGTGTTCTGCGCGAAAACCGCGATGGACGACGCCTGGCTGCAGCGCGTGGTGGATCAGGAAGAGGCCGATGGCCGTTTCGCCACCCCGGACGCAAAAGCCGCTAACCACAAGGGTCGTACCTTCTTTGCCGATATGCACCGCAAAGAGCTGAAAGATGACGATCAGTGGATGGCGAAGCAGGTGTATCTCAACGTCGGCAATTTCCTGCTGGGCGTAGCGGCGATGGGCCTCGACGCCGTGCCGATCGAAGGGGTTGATTTTGCGATCCTCGATGAGGAGTTTGACCTGAAAGCCAAGGGCTACACCAGCCTGGTGGTGGTCCCGGTTGGCCACCATAGCGTGGAGGATTTCAACGCTACCCTGCCGAAGTCGCGTCTGCCGCAGTCGACGACCATTACCGAGATTTAATCTCTCCACCAGGCGCCTTTCACCGGGCGCCTCTGGTGCTGCTTGTTATTGCCGGGTGGCGGCTACGCCTGACCCGGCCTACATAACAATGTATATCATATAGTTACCTCTCACCGTAGGCCCGCGCAAGCGCAGCGCCGCCGGGCAGCGGGTGCGGAGCGGCTTTTATGCCGGGCGGCGGCTCACGCCTTGCCCGGCCTGGGGTTCGTGCGACCTGTTGGTGATTTACCCATTTGCGCGACTGAAACTGCCGGTTTCTCCCTCTCCCTGTGGGAGAGGGCCGGGGTGAGGGCAGCAGAGCGCACCCATTCACTGTTCCCCGGAACCGTAGCCCGATGCGCCGTTGTTTTGTCGGGTGGCGCTTCGCTTACCCGACCTACGGTCCGTGCGGCCTGTCGTTAATTTGAGCCGGTAAGTGAATCGCCACCGAGGGCGTTAGTAAAGTAAAATTTGTGGGTGCTTTATTCCACAGGCTAACGCGTATCGCGTTAAGGTATCCAGACTGGCGCGGGTGACATTGGCTTCCATTCTGGAGACCGTCGGCGCACTCACCCCCATCCTCTGCGCCACCTGGGCTCGGGTCAGCCCCGCCTGCTCGCGCCATTGCGCCAGCATAGTACGTAATCGCTGTTGACGTTCTTGCGCATCGAACGCAGCCTGAACCTCAGGCTGGCTAAGCAGTTCTGTTTTTAACGTATCCCAGTCAATGATCTTTTTACTCATTGCGCATCTCCTCTAATCGCTTCAGCGCCAGGCGAATTTCCGATGACGGGGTTTTTTGCGTTTTCTTGACAAAAACCCGTAGCAGAAAGAGCGTCTTGCCTTGCTGAAAAACGTAGATCCCTCGCCCCTGTACCGAACCTAACGCACGAATTTCAAATAGCCCCTGCCCCAGCGGTTTACTGTCAGGTTCTCTCAGCGCGGTGGGATTTTGGCGTAACTTGTCTATTTGCCGGATCATCTTCGCCTGGACAATGGGCGGAAGCGCCTGCAATTCCTTTTTAACGTCCACATGCACAACTATTCTGAACATCAGACTCCCTTCCTCTGGATGTTAGCATATAAGGCAAATTGCCTTAAAGGCTAATTTTTGAGATGCCCGGCAAGCCTATGCTCATTTGCAGCCAATCGCAGAAAAATGTGCTGAAACTGGAATCAGGGACGAAAAAAGGCCGCGACTGAGCGCGGCCTGAGGGGTTAGCGTTCTCAACGAGAGCTTATTTTTTTCTCCACCTGCCCTTCGCCGGCGTGCCAGATGCGCTCGGCATAGCGGCCAATCAACGCCAGCGAGACGGCAAGGATCAGGAAAAACAGCACTTTGTGCATCCCGTTCCAGAAAAACTCAAAGAAACGGGTATAGAGATTGATCGCCAGGAAGGTTAGTCCGAAGCCGCGTAGCATTCCGTCATCGGTTTTCAGGCTGATAAAAATGCAGACGCCGGCCGCTACGGCAAACAGCAGCCCCCACGGCAGGAGTCGCGCCTGGCTCACCTGGTACCAGCTGTCTGCGTCGTAATTGCCGAAAATCGACAGGATCCACAGCGCAATAAACAGGTACGTGAGGCCCATCGCCTTGCTGACGGTAAACAGCTGCCGCTGGCGAAGCAGGGATTGCGCGCCGTAGCAGAGCGCCAGCAGCGCGCCGCCGAACAGGACGAAGCGAATCGGGTAGTTCATGCCCAGCCAGTAGGCGCCCCACCCCGAGACGTAGCCGGTTTCCGCGCCGAACCAGTTGCCCAGCGCCAGCAGAAAAAAGAGCCACACCAGCCCGGAGCGGGCAATATAGCCGATGGCGCCGTAAATCACGCATCCGGCCAGAAACAGCGGTGCGATATGGCCGCTGCCGTTATCCAGCCGTTCGCCAAGCTGCCATAGCGACACGGCGGTAAAGACGACGCCCAGAAACAAAATCGCCTCGGTGCTGTAGTGCCACTGCCTCTCCCGCCGCTGGCGGCGAAAACCCCAGCCGTAGCAGGCGACCGCCAGCAGCGCAGGCAGCAGGATCCGCGTCAGCGCCGAGTGGCTGAACAGGCTCAGCAGCCACGCCACCAGCTCGCTGTCGGCAAACAGGCTGCCCAGAGCAATCAGCACGCAGGCCAGCGCGGTCCAGAAGGCGTAGCGGCTCAGGCGCCGCCAGTCGAAGGGGGAGACGCGCAGCGTGTGCGCCAGCCGCTGACTGTCCGACGGGGTTAACTCCCCGCTGGCCTGCCAGGCGTTCAGCGCGCGCTGAATAATGCGCTGCTCTTTTCGGGTTACGTTCATAGGCATTCCTTGAGACTGATGACAAACCTGTTTTCGCTAATGTGCTCGCCTTTCTGCCGGGCAGCAGCTGTCGCCTTCCCCGGCCTACTTAACCATTTATATATCAGATTGTTACCCCTTACCGTAAGCCCGCGTAAGCGCAACGCCGCCGGGCATGATATCAGGCTCGATACCCGTCATATTGCCGGGTGGCGGCTACGCCTGACCCGGCCTACGGTCCCTGGGGTTCGTGCGACCTGCCGGAAGTTACCCACCAGGGCTGCTGAAACTGCCGGTGTTGCGGCCTCAACATCGCTGAGACGTTCCCGGCAGGCCGCATGGATGCGGGCTGAGGGCCGTGTTTTGCACGGACGCTGCCTCGGCCCGACCCGAAGCCTGCAGGGATAAGTCGAAGGCACCACGCAGTGGCGATTTTGCTGGCCGGAGCCCGGGGGTACAGGGGGCGGCGGCGACTGGCCGCCCCCTGTGCGCTCCCTGCGCCATGAGTGACATAACGCAGAAGGCGTATCGGGAGCGCAATGTGTGCTGAAGTCGTAGATCACATACAGGACTTCCCGACAGTGCTTTCCCTACCCCTCTCCCGGAGGGTAAGGGAACCGTCCAGCAGCGCCGGCCGGGAATACCCGAAGATGGCACATTGCCAGCCATCTGATTCCTTGTGATTAATGTTGGTCCAGCCACGCCAGCGCCTGCTCGCCCGCCTCGTCCATCGGCAGATAGACCAGCAGGCGCGAACCGTTGCGCGGCGCCGAATACCAGTACATCTGCTGCAGACTGAATCGCCCGAGCTGCGGGTGGTTAAAATGTTTAATCTGGTTTTCCACACCGCGCACCTCGTAACGCTGATGCCACAGCGCTTCAAACTCCGACGAGGCGGCGAAAAAGCGCGCCAGCTTGTTTTCCCACGCCGGATCGCCACGGTGCTCGGCCATCGCGGCGCGGAAATAGGAGACGAAGGTCGGCAGCACATCGCGATTTTCGATCCGGCTGCGCCAGGTCTCATGGGTCAGATAGAGATAAATACAGTTGCGATCTTCTTCCGGGAGGGTGGCGAAATCGATGCCCATCAGGCGGCAGAAGCTGTCGTTCCAGGCCACAATATCAAAGTTCGGTTTCTGAATGCTGGCCGGCTGCGGCATCAGGCTGTCCAGCATCCGGCGGGTGCCGGGGCTGATGCCTTCGCACACCGTCACCTGGGTGGCTTCCGGCGGGGTCAGCCCCGCCAGTACGAACAGGTGCCGGGTCTCCAGCGGACTGCACTGCAGGGCATTCGCGACCCCCACCAGCACCGCCTCCGACGGATTCACCTCCCGCCCCTGCTCCAGCCAGGTGTACCAGGTGACGCCGACGTCGGCGAGCATCGCCACCTCTTCCCGACGCAGGCCCGGCGTGCGCCGGCGGCCCACGCGGGGCAACCCCAGGCGCTGCGGATCGAGGCTTTCGCGGCGGGCGCGCAAAAATGCCCCCAGCTGTTTGCGTCGATCGTCCGGCACGGCGATCGTCAACTCCCGTTGCGGCATCGTGGTCATCACCCCTCCAGCATAGTAGTGCCAGTACCAGTATAGACAGGAACTGGTACCCGTTTAATTTATCGGTAATGCTACGTCGGTCTGCTGAATGACGCAATGGAGAATCCCATGAATACGTCTGCTGTTTCACCCGGCCGCGCCGGTCTGTTGCTGCTGCTGGGCGGCCAGATGCTGCCGCTTATTGATACCTCGATCACCAATGTGGCGCTGGACGCCATCACCCACACCCTGGCGGCCAGCGCCACGCAGCTGGAGCTTATCGTCGCGCTCTACGGCGTCGCCTTTGCCGTCTGCCTGGCGATGGGCAGTAAGCTTGGCGATAACTATGGCCGCCGGCGCCTGTTTATGTGGGGCGTCGCCCTCTTTGGCATCGCTTCCCTGCTGTGCGGGATGGCGAACAGCATCGGCGCCCTGCTGGCGGCCCGCACCCTGCAGGGCGCCGGGGCGGCGCTGATTGTGCCGCAGATCCTCGCCACCCTGCACGTGACCCTCAAAGGCCCCGCCCACGCCCGGGCCATCAGCCTGTATGGCGGCATCGGCGGGATCGCCTTTATTGTCGGACAGATGGGCGGCGGCTGGCTGGTATCGGCGGACATCGCCGGGCTGGGCTGGCGCAACGCCTTTTTTATCAATGTGCCGATCTGCCTGCTGGTGTTGGCTCTGAGCCGCCGCTATGTGCCGGAAACCCGTCGCGAGACGCCGTCGCGTATTGACTGGCAGGGCACGCTGTACCTCGCGCTGATCCTCTGCTGCCTGCTGTTCCCGATGGCCCTCGGTCCGGAGCTGCACTGGCCGCTGTGGCTGCAGCTGATGCTGGTGGCGGTCCTGCCGCTGCTGTTCGCCATGCGTCAGAGCGCCCTGCGCCAGCAGCAGCGCGGCGACCATCCCCTGCTGCCGCCGCGTCTGCTGCAGTTGACCAGCATCCGCTTCGGGATGGCCATCGCCCTGCTATTTTTCAGCGCCTGGTCCGGCTTTATGTTCTGCATGGCGCTGACCATGCAGGAGGGGCTGGGGATGGCGCCGTGGCAGTCCGGCAATAGCTTTATCGCCCTCGGCGTGGCCTATTTTATTTCGGCGCTGTATGCCCCGCGGCTTATCGCCCGCCACAGCATGGGGCGGATCCTGTTGACTGGTCTGGCGGTGCAGATCGCCGGGCTACTGCTGCTGTGCGCCACCTTCTCCCGCTTCGGCATCGCCACCACCGCCCTGACGCTGGTCCCCGCCACGGCGCTGATCGGCTACGGTCAGGCGCTGATCGTCAACAGCTTTTACCGGATTGGCATGCGCGATATCAGCGCCAGCGACGCCGGGGCCGGGAGCGCCATCCTCAGCACCCTGCAGCAGGCGACCCTCGGTCTCGGACCGGCTATCCTTGGTTCGCTGTTCCTGGCGCTGGCCCGTCGCGGCGGCGGAAACTATCCGCAGGCGCTGATTGATTTTCTGCTGGTCGAGGTGGCCATGATGCTGTTGCTGGGGGCGATCGCGCTGTGGCTGCGCCATCATCTCAACCGACAGCCTGCGACGGTAGCGTCGTAATACCGGCGGCGGTGATTTGCATAATAGCTATCCAGCGGTCATCATACCCGCTGGATATTCAGGAGACGTTATGCAGGAATTAATATCGCAAATTGCCGCCTTAGGAATCGAAATAACCCCCACCCGCTCGCTGATGATTATCTTCGGCATTATCTTATTCACCGCCGTGGTCGTGCATCTGATATTGCACAAAGTGGTCCTGCGCGCGTTCGAAAAACGGGCGTTGGCCAGCAGCCATCTGTGGCTGCAAATCATCACGCAGAATAAACTCTTTCACCGACTGGCCTTTACCCTGCAGGGGATCATCGTCAACGTGCAGGCGGTGCTGTGGCTGCAAAAAGGCAGCGAGGCCGCGGAAATATTAACCACCGTGGCTCAGCTATGGGTGATGATATATGCCATGCTGTCCTTCTTCTCGCTGCTGGATGTGATCTTAAAGCTGGCGCAGAAATTTCCCGCCGCCTCACAGCTGCCGCTGAAGGGCATATTCCAGGGGATTAAGCTGGTGACGGCGATTATTATCGGCATCCTGATTATTTCCCTGCTGATAGGCCAGTCACCGGCGATCCTGATTAGCGGGCTCGGCGCGATGGCCGCGGTGCTGATGCTGGTGTTTAAAGATCCGATCCTCGGTCTGGTGGCCGGTATCCAGCTCTCTGCCAACGATATGCTCAAGCTTGGCGACTGGCTGGAGATGCCGAAGTACGGCGCCGACGGCGCGGTGATCGATATCGGCCTCACCACGGTGAAGGTACGCAACTGGGACAACACCATCACCACCATTCCAACCTGGTCGCTGGTCTCCGACTCGTTTAAAAACTGGAGCGGCATGTCGGCCTCCGGCGGCCGCCGCATCAAACGCAGCCTTAACATCGACACCACCAGCATTCATTTTCTTGATGAACAGGAGCAGCAGCGCCTGATCCGGGCGAAGTTGCTTAAGCCCTATATGGATTCGCGCCACGAGGAGATTAGCGCCTGGAACCAGCAGTACGCCGGGGAACAGTCGGTTCTCAATGAGCGGCGAATGACCAATGTCGGCACCTTCCGCGCCTATCTGCAGGAGTATTTACGCCATCATCCACGCATCCGCCAGGATATGACCCTGATGGTGCGCCAGCTGGCGCCGGATGCCAACGGGTTGCCCATCGAGATCTACTGCTTCACCAACACCGTGGTGTGGGCGGAATATGAGGGGATCCAGGCGGATATTTTCGACCATGTCTTCGCCGTGGTGGAGGAGTTTGGCTTACGCATTCATCAAACGCCCACCGGCAACGACATTCGCGCGCTGGCGGGCGCCTTCTCCCGCTGATCCTCAGGCGCTGGCGCGGGCTATCACGCGCCAGTCCATCATCACCCGCTCGACGGCGGCGTCGGGATCGTCGATGCGTTTCATTAACAGATCCACCGCCGTGCGGCCGATCGCCCGGGAGGGCTGTTCGACGGTGGTCAGCTGCGGGGAGACCACTTCCGCCAGCTCGGTGCCGTCGAAGCCGATCACCGCGATATCCTCCGGCACCCGCAGTCCGGCCTGGTCAATCGCCCGCAGCGCCCCGGCAGCAAGTGAGTCCGAAACGGCAAACACCGCGTCGGGCTGCTCGTCTTGCGACAGCAACTGCTCCATCGCCCGTTTACCGGCCGCCGCGCTAAGATCCTGCGCGTAAGTCACCTGCTGATACGCCAGACCGTGCACGTGCAGCACGCTTTTATAGCCGCGCTCGCGCAGACGGGCATAGCGATAGCTCAGGTCGTGATTAATGAGCGCAATGCGGCGGCGGCCGCTATCGGCCAGTCGGGACACCGCCCCCTGAGCCGCCTCGACGTCGTTAATCCCGACGCAGGAGATGCTGCCGGTGTCGGCATACTCCGCGCACTGCACCCAGGGCGCATCGCCAATCATGGTGGTCAGTTCCGGCAGGCTGGAGAGCGCGTTCATGGTAATAATGCCGTCGACCATTTTGCCGGAGAGCAGCTGCAGGCCCGAGGTCGAGCGGGCCAGATCCGACCCGGAGTTACACAGCAGAATGCGGTAGCCGTTCTTCTCCGCCTCTTCTTCTATCCCTTTCACCACCTCGGCGCAAAAGGGGTTAGCGATATTGGAGACCATCACCAGGATCATATTGCTGCGAGCGGTTCGCAGCTGACGCGCCAGCAGGTTCGGCTGATAGTTGCTCTCTTTGATCGCCTGCAGCACGCGCTCACGGTTTTTGGCTTTTACCGTATCGCTGTTGTTCAGCACCCGCGACACCGTGGCCACCGAGACGCCGGCCAGACGAGCAATTTTCTGAATAGACATAAACCCTGCACTTCCTGCGATAGAGGTGGATCCTGCAGGCTATCATAAATGACCTCTGGTCAGCCTGCCAGCCTGGCGCGAAAGCGCGGGAACGCACGAGAAAACTATTAAAAATCAGGGCTTCTCTCCCACGCCGTTAACGCGCATCCTTTTGCCGTTCCACCCGGTTCGCGCTCTGGCGACAGCCCCCTGGCGCCCTATTTCTTCATTTATGATTAAGGATGATATCTCCATGAGGCTCTCCACCGCAGTTCTCGCCCTCAGCTGTGCCCTGGCAACGATCACCGGCTGCACCTCGTCAAAATCGTCACCGGAACGCCACGCTTACGCGTTTGTCGCCCACCGCTCCGATTTTGTCGGCGGCAATTTCACCGTCAACCGCCAGGAAAATTACCGTTTAAACCTGCCGACCTTCACGGCAATGTACGCCCGCGGCCAGCAGGATAAAGCCGCTGGCATGAGTGAAAGCGACGCCCGCCACACCGCTGAGGCCATCAAACAACAGGCGGCGCATGGCACCCGTACCGAGCACGCCTTTACCGGCAACGCCAGCGACAAATGGGATAATGCGATGGAAAATAAAGATGCCGTCCTGTTCGGCAACGAGCTCTCCGGTGCCTATCTCGACGGCTATCTTGGGGTGAAATAATCCTGCGCCCCGCCTGCGCTCAGCGTTCGACGCTGACCCAGCGCTGCTGCTGATGGCTTTTGACGATCGCCTCGATGATGTACATCACATCGGCGCCGTCGTCGAAAGCGGCGAAGCGCCGGGCCCCGGCCTCCGGCATCTTCCCGGCGCGCACCGCCTGATAAAAATGCCCCATCATATTCTTGAAGGCATCCGGCCAGCCCTCAATATGGCCGCCGGGATAATGGGCGCTGGCGGCGGCCTCCGGCCGCAGCAGGCTCGGGTCGTCGCTGAGCAGGCGATCCGGCTGCTCGCGGTGGCCGATCCACAGTCGCTGGGGCACTTCCTGATCCCAGGCCAGAGAACAGAGGCTGCCGTTAATCTCCACCGCCAGACGGTTTTTCCGCCCGGCGCTCACCTGGGAGACCATCAAGCTGCCTTTGCTGCCATCGTCAAAACGCAACAGCACCGAGCCAAAGTCCTCAGTATCGACAGGCCGGGTTTCATATGCCTGCGCCTCGTGAACGGCGCTGAAGGTCGCTTTGCCATTGACTGGCGCTTTACGCGTCGGCCAGACAATCGACAGATCCGCCATCACCTCGACAATCCGCCGACCGGTCATAAACTGCACGGTATCGCACCAGTGGGAGCCGATGTCGGCCACCGTCCGCGACGCGCCGCCCTGCGCCGAATCGACCCGCCAGTTGTAGTCGGTCTCCAGCAGCATCCAGTCCTGTAAATAGCTGCCGTGCGCCGCGAAGATCCTGCCGACCTCGCCATGGCGGATCATCGCCGCCGCCTGCTGGACCATGGCGAACTGGCGATAGACGAAGCTGACGCCATGCACCACGCCGGCCCGGGCGGCAAGCGCCACCAGCTCCCGCGCCTCCTCCGCCGTCATACACAGCGGCTTTTCCGAGAAGACGTGCAGCCCGGCGGCGAGGATCTGCCGGTTAATCTGGGCATGCAGATGGTTCGGCGTACAGTTATGCACCACCTGCAGCCCCGGATGGGCCAGCAGCGCCTCCACGCTGTCGTAGGCATGGGCAATGTTCAGCGCCTGCGCCTTGCGCTGCGCCGCCTCAAGGCGGCTGTCGCACAGCGCCACGACCTCGACATCTCCCAGCCGCCGCAGCGCCTCCAGATGCGCCGGGCCAATAAACCCTGCCCCGATTATCGCAACCTGAATCATGTTATTCCCTCCCGCCGGCGGCAAAGTCATCGAAGGCCCGTCCGGCAACGGGAATGATATGGCGGCGGATAAACTCGCTGCCCTCGCGCGCGCCGGTCTCGGCGTCCTTCAGGCAGCACTCCCACTCCAGCACCGCCCAGCCGTCAAAATCATATTCGGTCAGCTTACTGAACACCCCTTTGAAGTCGATCTGCCCGTCGCCGGGAGAGCGGAAACGCCCGGCCCGCTGCTGCCAGGGCTGGTATCCGCCATAGACGCCATTGCGCCCGTTGCGGCGAAATTCGGCGTCCTTGACGTGAAACGCTTTAATACGCGAGTGATAGATATCGATATAAGTCAGATAGTCCATCTGCTGCAGATGCAGGTGGCTCGGGTCATAGAGCATATTGCAGCGCGGATGGTTATCCACCAGCGCGAGAAAACGCTCAAAGGTCACGCCATCGTGCAGATCTTCGCCGGGGTGGATCTCATAGCAGACATCGACGCCCTGTTCGTCGAAGTGGTCCAGCAGCGGCCGCCAGCGCCGGGCCAGTTCGGCAAAGGCCTCATCCAGAAGCGGCTGATTGTGCGGCGGCCACGGATAAAAAAAGGGCCATGCCAGCGCCCCGGAAAAGGTCGCATGCGCCTTCAGCCCCAGGCGGCCGGAGGCCACTGCCGCCTGGCGCACTTTCTCCACCGCCCAGCGCTGGCGCGCCTGCGGATCGCCATGTAGCGCGGCTGGGGCAAAGGCGTCAAACGCCGCGTCATACGCCGGATGCACCGCCACCAGTTGCCCTTCAAGATGAGTGGACAGCTCGCTGATGACCAGCCCATGCTCCGCCAGGGTGCCGCTGACCTCGTCGCAGTAGGTCTGGCTCGCCGCCGCCCGCTCGACATCAAAAATCGCCGGGTGGTTGCAGGGGATCTGCAATGCCCGGTATCCCAGGCCGGCGGCCCACTGCGCCACCCCCGCCAGCGTGTTAAACGGCGCCTGCGGGCCAATAAACTGCGCCAGAAAAATGCCCGGTCCCTTAATCGTTTTCATACCCCCTCCTGAAAAATTAGTGCGGCTCTTTCTCGTTGTACTGGAAAGAGAAAAGGAAAATCAGCGCGATAACCGCGGCGGCCACCGCCGGGATCCACCAAAAGGTCACCCAGGCCTGCGGCACGCTCTGGCCGGCCACCAGATGGTTATACAGCGCGCCGGAGATCTGCGAGCCCAGCAGCATGCCGATCCCGTAGGTGAACATCACAATCATGCTCTGCGCCTGGCCTTTGACCTTCTCGCCCGCCACGCGGTCGGTGTAGATAAAGCCGACGACAAAGAAAAAGTCATAGCACACGCCGTGCAGCAAAATGCCCAGATAGAGCAGGAAGCGCCCCTCTTCGCTGACCCCGAGGGCAAAAAAGGCGTAGCGGACAAACCACGCCACCATGCCGATGAGCAGCATGTATTTCACCCCGAGGCGACGGAACAGCAGCGGGATCACCAGCATAAAGACGATCTCTGACATCTGGCCGAACGACATCGCGGTGCTAACATCTTTGACGCCGGCATCCGCCAGATACGACGCGGTATAGGCGTAATAGGTGCCTAACGGCACGGAAATTAAGGTGGCGCAGAGGGAGAAAATCAGGAAATGGCGGGTTTTCAGCAGCGCGAAGGCGTCCGCACACAGCAGATCGCGAAACTGAACCGGCATGCCTTTGGCCGGCGCCGGGGTGTGGGGCAGCGTCAGGCTGTAAATCGCCAGCGCCACCGAACAGAGCGCCGCCAGCGTGAAGATGCCGGTGGTATCAGAGATACCGGTCACCCCGATGCAGATCCCGGCGATAATCCAGCCGATGGTGCCGAACACGCGGACCACCGGGAAGGTTTTATCGATGTTCGCCAGGCTGTGGAACGCAATATTGTTGGTCAGCGCCAGGGTCGGCATATAGCACAGCGTATAGCCGAACAGCAGGCCAATCAGCAGGGCGCCGTTCTGCGCCACCAGCGCCTGGGGGACAAACCACAGGATCGCCGCCCCGGCCAGGTGCATCACCGCCATCACCTTCTGCGAGGCGAAAAAGCGGTCCACCAGCATCCCCAGCACAAAGGGGGACAGGATGGAGGCGATCGGCCCGGCGGAGAACGCATCGCCGATCAGCAGTGACATCTCATAGCGGGTCATCACCAGCCCCAGGGTCACCGACCAGCTGCCCCAGATAAAGAACTGCATAAACATCATTAACGACAACCGCGGCACCAGAAAACGGTGGCTCACGCGGACACTTTCCCGACCTTCTGTTGTTGTGACCATGTTGCTCGCCCTCAGAAAAGTAATCGATTACAAAATCGCTCAACACAAAAGTAATCGATTACAAAAAGAAGATCGCCAGACAAATTCCCCACCTGCGAAGAGGATCACAATAAAAAGGCAGGCAGCCCCGCCGGACGGCGGGGCGTCTCGCTTACGCCGGGCGGCGCAGCAGTTTGAAGGCGATAAACAGGAACAGGATCCACACCGGCAGCAGGATTGCCGACAGGCGCATGCCGTCGATAGTGCACATCAGCACCAGAATCAACCCAAGGAAAGCAATGCAGAAGTAGTTGCTGGCGGGCGCCAGCAGCGCTTTGAACTTCGATTCACGCCCTTTGCGGCGCTGGGCGGCACGGAACTTCAGGTGCGCCATACAGATCATGATCCAGTTCAGGAGCAGCGTCGCCACCACCAGGGCCATCAGCAGCCCCAGCGCTTCATGCGGCAGCAGGTAGTTCAGCACCACCACCAGCGAGGTAATGACGCCTGACAGCAGCAGCGAATTCACCGGCACGCCGCGTTTGCTGACGCGGGCGAGGAACGTCGGCGCATTGCCCTGCACCGACAGGCCGAACAGCATCCGGCTGTTGGAGTACACACCGCTGTTATAGACCGACAGCGAGGCCACCAGAATGACGAAGTTCAGCGCGGAGGCCACCATGTTGCTGTCGAGATGATGGAAAATCATCACAAACGGGCTGCTGTCGGATTTGATCTCCACCCACGGGTAGAGCGCCAGCAGCACCACCAGCGAACCGATATAGAACAGCAGGATACGATAAACCACCTGGTTCACCGCTTTCGGGATGCTCTTTTCCGGGTTTTGCGCTTCGGCGGCGGTGATGCCGATAAGCTCCAGCCCGCCGAAGGAGAACATAATCACCGCCAGCGACAGAATAAGACCGTGCCAGCCGGTGGCGAGGAAGCCGCCGTGTTTCCACAGGTTGTCGAACCCGGCTTTGCTACCGCCGTGGCCGCCAAACAGCATCCACAGGCCAAAGGCAATCATGCCGATAATCGCCAGCACCTTAATCAGTGCGAACCAGAACTCCGCTTCGCCATACAGACGGACGTTGACCAGGTTGACGGCGTTAATAATGAGGAAGAAGGCCGCCGCCCAAACCCAGGTGGGCACGTCGGGGAGCCAGTACTGCATGTAGATCCCGGCGGCGGTCAGCTCCGCCATCCCTACCAGCACGAACATCACCCAGTAGTTCCAGCCGGACAGGAAACCAGCGAACGGGCCCCAGTATTTGTAGGCAAAGTGGGCAAAGGAGCCGGATACTGGCTCTTCCACCACCATCTCGCCCAGCTGGCGCATGATCAGAAAAGCGACAATCCCGGCCACGGCGTAGCCCAATAAGACCGCCGGGCCAGCCATTTGAATCGCAGGACCAATGCCAAGAAACAGGCCGGTACCAATCGCGCCGCCAAGGGCGATAAGTTGAATGTGTCGGTTCTGTAAACCGCGATGAAGCGTCGGGCCGCTCTCTTCTACGGCATCCGACGACGTTGACGCGTCTTTCACGTCGTTCCCCTGTGTGTTTTTGTGAAGGGGCACCTTTTATCACTTAGGGGGAATTGTCGCAAGTTGCGCGGGGCGAGCGTCAGCCGCCCGCCCCGCTTTTTTAGCGTCAGAAGTCGTAGCTCATTGAGACGCGCACGGTACGCGGATCGCCTTCGAACAGATAGATACCGGTATCGTCAATGCCAGACCAGTACTTCTCGTTGGTCACGTTGGTCACCCCGACGCGCCAGGTCATTTCGTTCTGGTCGGCGTTCAGGCGCATACGATAGCGCAGGCCTAAATCCAGGGTGGTGTAGCTATCCAGCTTCTTGGTATTGGCCGCATCGGCATACTGCGACCCGCTATGATTGACGCGCGCGGTGGCGGTCAGGCCTTCCACCGGCTTGATATCATACTCGGCGCCGAGCACTGCGTAGAAGTTAGCCACCCCGATGGCATCTTTACCGTCGGTTGCGCCTTTAGCGGTTTTAGTTTGTTTGGCATCCAGCCACACCGTACTGGCGTTAAGACGCAGCCCCAGCATCGGCTCGCCGAAGACGTTCATCTCTACGCCGCGGTTACGCTGCTCGCCGTCGAGGCCGTAATTGCCAGCGGTATCGGAAATAGCGTTCGGTTTTTTGATTTCAAACAGCGCCAGCGATCCGCCGATCGTTCCGTAGTCGATCTTGACGCCCACTTCGTCCTGCTTCGAGTGCGCGATCCCGGTACTCTGCCCGGCATTGGCCGCCGTCGTCGGCGCCACAGAGCCCGGCTGCAGCGCTTCGGTATGGTTAGCATACAGCGACAGCTGCTCCCACGGCTTGTACACCAGGCCAAACGTCGGCATCCAGCGGCTTTGGGTATAACGCGAAGAAGTATCTTCCAGCCCGGTGGCGTTGCTGTAGTTGCGCACAACCACTTTCTGATGACGAGCGGCGGCGGTAAACAGCACTTTATCGTTAAAGAAGCCGAGGGTATCACTCAGCAGCCAGCCCTGCGTACGGCTGCGCGAGGTGACCAGCGGATCGTGGTAGTTGCCGCCAAAATAGGCGTTATCCGGCATCGCCACATCACGGTTGTCATAGATATTGGTGGTCGGATTCTTCGCCGACATCCGCCAGGCGGTAGCATCGGTATGCACCTGCGCCGCATAGCCGAGGTTCACCTTATGCGAAATCGCGCCGGTATTGAAATCGCCGCGTACCCCGCCCATGCCGCTGATCGCGTCAATAATGCGGTTAGTATCCAGGCGGCCCACCGTCGCATCGCCGTTTTTATTCAGAAGCTTCGGCGCGCTGTAGGTGCCAATTTCATGCGAATGCTGGCCGCCGAGGGCGCTGTATACCGTCCAGCTATCGGTCAGGTCATATTCTGCCTTCGCCATGCCGAATTCGCTTTCGATATCGCTATAGCCCCACTTCTGGCTGTAGTTTTTGCTGTTGTCCGGCAGCGCCGGAACGAAATCCACGCCGCTGATATTGACGCCCATCGTACCGCCGTGGAACGTTTTCTTCTGGTAGCCGAAATCGAGCGAGGAGCGGAAACGGTCGCCGCGGTAATCAAGCCCCAGCGAAGCCAGCGTAGTACGACGTTTATCATTATCGATAGCGCCTTCACCCTCGCGATGCACCAGGTTGACCCGGGCGCCGAACTGGTTGTTGTCGCCGAAACGGCGTCCCAGGTCGAGGGTGCCGCCCACCTGAGAATCAGAGGTATAGTCGACGCCAACGCGCGCGGTCGGCAGATCTTCCGCCCGTTTCGGCTCAAGGTTAATCATCCCGCCGACGCCGCTGCTGGCCGCACCGTTAAGCAGGCTGTTAGCTCCTTTGAAAATTTCAACGCGCTCCAGCATCTGGGTGTCCATCACCTGACGCGGCACCACGCCCGCCAGGCCGCCCATGGTCATGTCATCGCCATCGAGCTTAAACCCGCGGATTCGATAGGTCTCGGCGAAGTTGCCGTAGCCCTGTACGGCCTGCACGCCAGCGTCGTTACTGACGACATCGGCGATGGTTTTCGCCTGCTGATCCTGAATCAGCTTCGAGGTATAGCCGATAACGTTAAAAGGAACGTCCATCGCCTTTTGTTCGCCAAGCATCCCCAGACGGCCGCCGTGAGCGATCTGCCCGTCGAGGAATGCCGGAACCACCAGGTCGCCGCCGGATTTAAAATCGCTGGTTTCGTTAGCCTCGACGATGAGGGTCTCTTCGCCAGGTTGCTTCGCGGCGGCAGCGTCCGCGGCCATCGCCGTTTGACTGGCAGCGCCGATGGCTAAGGCCAGCAGCGTTTTACGCAGCGGGAAGGATGAATAGTACGTGGTGTGCATAATTTGCCCCATGGATGAGGATAAATGAATCAAAGGGCCCGTCGCCGGACCCGTTATTTTTATTGCGCGTTCAGGTCGATACGTACGACGCTGTCCGGGCCTTTTGTGGAGTGGTCTTTATTGAAGGGCTGTTTGACGGTGACAAATAGCGTCTGACCATCGGCGGAAAGCAGCAGGCTGTTGGGATTGGCCGGCAGCGCCCAGCTTTTCTTCAGCGTGTAGCGGCTGGCGTCAAGGCTGATAACCTTGCCGGATTCACGCTGCGAAATATAAATTTCGTGGCGTTTCTTATTGAACTGCACTGCCAGCGAATCGCCGACGTCGAGCTGTTTAAGCAGCTTGCCGCTGTGGATATCCAGCACCAGAGTGGTTTTCGCTTTCGAGTTATCAGTCACAAACAGGCGGCCGGTGTCGCTATCTTCGGCCATATTAAGCAGCAGCGCTGGCTTGTCGCCCAGCGGCTTCCAGCGCTGTTCAATGCGCTGGTTATGTGGGTTGATCACCAGAATTTCACCGCTGCCGTTAGCGGCGTACACGCGACCGGTTTGTGCGGAGTAGTGCAGGCCGGTCATCCATTTACCGGTATTTTTAATCCGCGTTTTCAGCTTCAGAGTGGTGGCGTCAACCACCCAGATTTGCGCCGGGTCGGCGACCGCACCAACGTAGAGAGTATTATTCAGCAACAGCAGCTGACGGGCCCCATAAGGGCGACCTTTTTCGTTGCGCTCGCTGAACAGCAGGCGGTTTTTTACCTTGCCGGTGGCGGTGTCGATAGCGCTGATGCCGCCGTCAAGCGAATTGCTGACATACAGCGTTTTACCCTCCGCAGAGAGCTGTAAAGCGAAGTTTTTCAGATCGGTGTGCGTCAGGCCGATGGTATTGAGGGTGTGCGGATCCAGTGTGTAGACCGCCCCGCCCTGCACATTTTTAAAGCCTTCGGCGCTGGCGACGTACAGCGCATCACCCTGCGGGCTTAACGCCATCTCGTACAGCCCTTCCGCTAGCTGGCGCTGCAGCGGTTGCGCCACGTTAGGGGCTGGCGAGTCGACAACCGGTTGGGAAACGGCAGAGGAATGAGGCGTCGCGCAGCCGCTTAACGCCGCGCTGATGGCCAGCGTCAACGTCGGAAGTGTGTATTTCATTGGATCAACCCTATAAAAAATCAATGACCCGATGGACGCGCAGCGGCCGATATTGTCTGTTTCCAGCCTGCTGTCTTTACGTCACCCTACGCCTTCGCGACTCTTAGTGAACGACTCACTGGCGCAGCTCGAACCTTGCCAAAATTACGAATGAAAAAGAGAATGAGAACTATACTCATTATCCAATGTCAAACAAGTCCTGGCGGGCAAAAAAGATAATCTGCTGATTTTTTTTACGGCAATGGCGGATTACGAGGGGAAGACAGGATCCGTGACGGGAAAAGAGTCCCGGAAGCGATGCCGTGCACCGCCCGGGTTGCAGGCCAGAAGGCACACGATGTGTTGCCCATCTGGCGCAAAGCGACACATGACAGCGCTATGTCGCTGAACGGCGATTAATAGCGCACCATCACCGACTTCAGCTCCGTATAATCATCGATAAACGCGCTGCCGAATTCGCGCCCGATGCCCGAGCCCTTCATGCCGCCGAACGGTACCGCCGGGTCGAGGAAGGTATGCATATTGACCCACACGATGCCGGCGTCAATCGCCTCCGAGTAGCGCAGCGCCTGGCGAATATTATCGGACCAGACGCTGGCCGCCAGGCCATATGGCGACGCATTGATCCGCGCCAGCGCCTCTTCTTCACTGCGATAGCCGATAAAGCTGCATACCGGACCGAAGGTCTCCTCGCGCATCAGGGTGCTCTCTTCGCTGCGGACTTTAACCGCCGTCGGCTGCAGGAAATACCCCTCTCCCGGCAGCGCTTCGCCGCCGCAGACGATGGTATCCCCCTCGTCGCGCGCGGTCTGGATCAGTTTGAGCACTTTCTCGTACTGCTGGCGGTTAGCCAGCGGCCCCATCAGCGTCCGTTCATCCAGCGGCGATCCCGGCGCGAAGGCGCTGAGCTTGTCTTTCAGCAGCGCCAGCACCGCATCCAGTTTGCCCTGCGGCAGATAAAAACGCTCCGCAGCGGCGCAAATCTGCCCCTGGTTCAGGTAGCCGGCTTCAATAATGCCGTTGACCATCGCCTCCGGCGTCAGGTCATCGAGGAACAGCGCGGCGTTTTTGCCCCCCAGTTCAAGGGTCACCCGTTTACCTGACGCGCAGGCCGACTGCTGGACTTTTTCACCGGTGGCCACCGAGCCGGTGAAGCTCACCTTGGCGCAGGCCGGATGCGTCATCAGCCGCTGGGCAATCTCGCCGCCGGTGCCGTTGACCACGTTAATCACCCCATCCGGGATACCCACCGCTTTCGCCAGCTCCGCCACGCGCAGCAGCGTCAGCGGCGTATACTCGCTCGGTTTGAGGACGATGGTGCAGCCGCAGACCAGGGCCGCCGCCAGCTTCCAGATGGCAATCATGATGGAGAAGTTCCACGGCACGATGCCGACCACCACCCCCAGCGGCTGGCGGCGGGTGAAGGCGGTATATTTCTCACCGTTCATGGAGGGGAGCGAGACATCCAGCGTTTCGCCGGTGACTTTCCCCGCCCAGCCGGCGAAGTAGCGCAAAAACGCCACCGATTGATCCAGCTCCAACATCCGCGCCAGCATGATGGTCTTGCCGGAGCAGAGACTTTCCAGCTGCGCCAGCGCTTCGCGATGCTCAGCCAGGGCATCCGCCAGCTTCAACAGCAGCGTACCGCGCGCCAGCGTCGGCATCTCACGCCACTGACTGAACGCCTGGCGGGCGCTCTCCATGGCGCGATCCGCCTGATCCACATCCGCTGCCGTCACCTCAGCAATTGCCTGACCGGTGGCCGGGTTAATCACCGCGAACGGCGCGCCGTGGCCCGCCTCACGTTGACCGGCAATAAACTGCCCGTGTGGCTGGCGTAAAAAGGCGGTCACTTCCGCCAGTAAGGTTATCTCGCTCATCGTCAGCACCCGTTTTTTTAGCAAAGTTGGCCTATCACAGCACGGTTGCTCTGCGCCGCCCATCGTTCTAAAGAACGTCATTCTTCCGGACGATATTCAACGCCCGCATGGCGTGCTGTGATGAGGACCTTGAGCCAGGCAAGACCACAGGGTAACGCGATGAACATTAAAATCGATGCGCTGAACTACTACGGCGCGACGAAGAAATACCACCTCCATTTCCCGGCGCTGCGGGAAGATATTGAAGCCGACGTGGTGATTATCGGCGGCGGCTTCTCGGGGATTAACACCGCCCTTGAGCTGGCGGAACAGGGTATCACCAACGTGGTGGTGCTGGAGGCGCGCCATCTTGGCTACGGCGGTACCGGGCGCAACGGCGGCCAGGTGATGGCCGGTATCGGTCACGACATCGAAGCGGTGAAAAAGCACGTCGGCAAAGAGGGGCTGGAGACGCTGTTTAAAATCGCCAACCTCGGCGCGGGCATCATTCGCGAACGCATCCGCAAATACCATATCGACGCCGATTTCGTCCCCGGCTACGGCTATCTCGCCTATAACCAGCGGCAGCTCAAAACGCTGCGCCAGTGGGAGAAGGAGTTTAAAGCCGCTACCCCGGATGAAGAAATCGAACTGTATACCGGCAAAGAGGTGCAGCAGGTGGTTGGCTCCGAGGTCTACTGCGGCGCGCTGAAACATATGGGCGGCGGGCAGATCCATTCGCTCAATATGCTGCTCGGTTCGGCGCAGGCCGCCCATTCGCTGGGGGTAAAGATCTTCGAATCCTCGCCAGTGGTGGAGGTGAATTACGGCAAACAGGTGCGGGTACGCACCGCGATGGGCAGCGTCAAAGCCGCCAAACTACTGTGGGCCTGCGACAGCTTCCTCAACAATATGGAGCCGGAGATCTACAACAAGACGCTGGTGACCTACTCCTATCAGGTGTCGACCGAGCCCCTTTCCGATGAACTGATCGAGCGCATCAGCCCACTGCGCGGCGCCTTCAGCGATATTCGCCCGGTGATTAACTACTACCGCGTCACCCGGGAAAATCGCCTGTTGTTCGGCAGCGCGACTCGCTTTGTGGAATATACGCCGAACGATTTCGCCGCCTGGAATCGCACCCTGCTGGCGGAGGTCTTCCCCTATCTGAAGGATGTGAAGATCGATTTCGCCTGGGGCGGGCCGATGGCCTGTAGCGCCAACCTGTTCCCGCAGATCGGAACCCTACGCGATCACAACAACGTCTTTTACGTCCAGGGGTACTCCGGCTTCGGCGTCACCCCGTCGCACATCGTGTGCAAAATCCTCGCCGAAGGGATCAATGGCGGTTCCGACCGCTATCGCCTGCTGAGCAGCATCCCCCACGCGACCATCCACGGCCGTGACAGCCTGCGCTTGCTATTAGTCACAGCCGGAAAATTGATGCATCAAACCGCCGGTTTCTGGAAAGGCCGGAGTTAACCAGGAGAACGCTATGCACGCTTTTAAACTTAAACACCCGGTACCTGACCTGCAGCCGATCGGCAGCGTCAGCCTGCTCGGCGCGACGCCGACCGCGGGAGACCCGCAGGTGGCCGGGGCGATGATCTACGGCGAGCCGCAGGACGCCTTTACCTGCGGACTGTTTTCGTCCACTGAGGGGAGCTTTACCATGACCTATCCGTTTACCGAGCATGCCACCGTGCTGGAAGGCGAAGTGGAGCTGACCGTCGCCGGTGGCGAGCCGCAGCGCTTTGCGCCGGGCGACAGCTGGTTTGTTAAACAGGGCACCGAAGTGGAGTGGAAAATCCTGACGCCGCGCTTTGTGAAGCACTACCTGGCGAACGTCGAGACGCGCTAACACGCTGATAATGCCCGGCGGCGCAGGGAGCGCACAGGGGGACCCGGAGGCGGCGCATTGCGCCTTCTCCGGGCTACCAAATCGCACAGCGCTGTAGCCCCGGTAAGCAGCAGCGCCACCGGGGGTTTTGAGGCCGCCAACACCGGCGTTTCAGTCAGCATGGTGAATAAATTAAAGGCAGGCCGCACGGACCGTAGGCCGGATAAGGCGCAGCCGCCATCCGGCAGAAATACGCGCAACGTGGCAAGACGGATGGCCCCGGTTTTCGGGGTCATGTTGTTTATCCACCGCGACATTCATCGACTGCGTCACAGAATCATGCGCCGCCCTCCACCTTCCGGACGATATTCATTGAGCAGGATGCCCGCCTAAATTATGACTATCCGGGAGTGGCGCTGGCTATTCCCTGCCCTACCCCATTATTGTGCAGAGGTTGACTATGTTTAGTAACAGACTCGCCAGCCATCTTGAGCGCGGCGTCGTCGGCTTCCCGACCACCCTCGCCAGCTCCGTCGGGCTGATCATGGCCAGCCCGGTGATCCTGACGGTCACCAGCGGCTTCGGCATGGGCGGCGATACCTTCGCGCTGGCGGTGCTGCTGGCCTTTATTATGATGCAGGCGCAGGTCACCACCTTTGCCGAGGCGGCGACGCTCATTCCTACCACCGGTTCGGTGTACGACTATATCTCCTGCGGCATGGGCCGCTTCTTCGCTATCACCGGCGCGCTGTGCGCCTATCTGATCGTCCATATTTTCGCCGGGACGGCGGAGACGATCCTGGCGGGCATTATGGCGCTGGTAAACTTCGAATCGATCAACGCTCAGATGGCCGCCCACCAGAACACCTGGATGGTGGGTGTCGGCATGGTGGTGATTTTCGGCTTGCTCAACGCCATCGGCGTGGAAATCTTCGGCAAGGTCGAAGTGGTGCTGACCTTCGGCATGTGGACCACACTGACTATTTTCGGCCTGTGTGGCATTTTTATGGCGCCGGTGACTCATCTTTCCGGCTGGTTCGGCACGCCGCTGAACATCAGCGATATCAACGGTCTGTTCGGCTATATCGGCATGGCGATGTTTATGTTCGTCGGCTGCGAACTGGTGACGCCGATGGCGCCGGAGATTAAACAGGCCCACCGCACTATTCCGCGGGCGATGGCGCTGGGCCTGCTGGGAGTCGCCAGCTGCATGTTTATCTACGGCGCGGCGATCAACCGCCAGGTGGAGAATACCGTGCTCGACGCGGCCAACAACGTCCATCTGCTGGATACACCGATGGCGATCCCGGCCTTCGCCGAACGGGTGATGGGCCACGCCGGCCAGTACTGGTTGGGGGTCGGGCTGCTGCTGGCCGGCTGCGCCACCATCAATACGCTGATGGCCGCCGTGCCGCGTATTATCTACGGCATGGCACTGGACGGCGCGCTGCCCCGCTTCCTGACCTGGCTGCACCCGCGCTTTAAGACGCCGGTGATCGCCATCGCCATCGGGGTGGCGATCCCCTGCCTGCACGCCTGGTATCTGAACGGCGATCTGGACCGCATCGTGCCGCTGATCCTCGCCGCGGTCTGCGCCTGGGGCGTCGCCTATCTGCTGGTGACGCTGTCGGTGGTGATGCTGCGCATTCGCCGCCCGGACCTGCCGCGCGCCTACCGCTCGCCGTGGTTCCCGCTGCCGCAGATTATCTCCAGCGTCGGGATCATCATCGCTATCGTCAATATCACGCCACCGGGGATGGACAGCCGCCAGGTGCTGGTACCGTTCGGCATAATGCTCGGCCTGACCGCCGCTTACGCCCTGTTCTGGACGGTGTGCGTGCAGCGCGTCAATCCGTTCAAGCCGCTGGTAGTGGAAGAGGTGGTGGAGCGCGCCATCAACAATTATGAAAAACAGACCCGCGGGGAGATGACGCCAGATGTCCTCCGTCCCCTGGTTTGAGACGCCGTTAATGAACGCGGTGCAGCGCGATCTGGCGGGCTGGCCGTGCGAAAAGCTGAGCGAACGCAGCGCGCTGCTGCGCTTGAACGACGCCACCGCCGTGACCTTCAGCGTGCGTCAGAAGCGGCTGTTTATGGCCAGCATTCACAGCTGCGAGTTTGTCGTCGAGGGGCCGGTGACCCGGCCCGTGCGCGGTAACATTCGCGCCCATCAATCCGGCTGGTGGAAACGCCAGCCGATCCGCTTTATCGGCGGCAAAGGCAGCGAGGAACTCGCCAGCTATCTCAACGGTTTTCCTAATCTCCAGCAGACCTTAAGCGAGCTGGATTACCGCCGCTTTTCGCTGACCTTTGATAGTAGCGGCTGGCGCTGCAGCATTGAACCCTGGGCCGCCAGCGAAGTGGTCTGTAAAATGCCCCCGCTGCGCCGTTATCTGCGGCTGGAAGCGCAGCAGCGGATGCTGCTGCTCAGCGTGCTGGCGATGATTAATCAGGCGGTAAGTCAGTGGATGCGCGGTGGAATCGCAGAAGGGAAAGCATTGACTTCCCCGCCATCACAGCGGGGAAGCTGAGGCGTTTTATAGCAGACCAAACCGTTGCGCCAGCCGATCGATAGCCTGCCTCTGGAACTGCGCGAACTCCGCCCGCGGCTGCTGCTGCTGAATAAATTCCAGCAGCGGATCCTGGACCTCGGTACGGATACCGCTCAGCGTTTCCATCACCGCCAGGCCGCAGAACGGCACGTAGGATTCGGCGTAGCCGCCCTCGTGCACCATCACCAGTTTCCCGCCGCACAGGCGATCCGCCGCCTGCTGGACCTGTTCGGTCATCGCCCGGAAGCTGTCGCTATGTAGCTGCATCCGCGCTAATGGATCCATGGCGTTGGCGTCATAGCCGCAGGCGATAATAATCAGCTCCGGCTCAAAACGCGCCAGCGCAGGAATGACGATAGTTTCCAGCGCATAGCGCCAGCTGTCATCCCCCGCCCCGGCCAGCAGCGGAATATTAATGTTGTAACCTTCGCCCGCGCCCACGCCGCGATCGTCCTCGCCGGCGTAGCCCGGCGGGAAGCAGCCGTCCTGATGCAAGGAGATAGTCAGTACGTCGTCGCGCTGCAGGTAGATATGCTGGGTGCCGTTGCCGTGGTGAACATCCCAGTCAATGATCGCCACCTTGCCCAGCCCCAGCTGCGCTTTCGCCCGCTCGACGGCAATGGGAATATTGGCGAGGAAACAAAATCCCATCGACTGGTCCGGCAGACAGTGGTGTCCGGGCGGGCGCGACAGCGAATAGGCATTATCCAGCTCCCCCTCCAGCACCGCTTCCACCGCCGCACAGGCCAGCCCGGCGGAAAGACAGGCGATTTCATAACTGCCCGGCCCCAGCGGCGCCTCTTTGCCGAGCATGCCACCGCCGTTATCGCTGATCGTCTTGAAGCGCTCCAGATAGCTGTCGGGGTGGATCCGCCGCAGGTCCTCAAGGCTCGCCGGCGCCGCGCTGCGCAGCGCCAGCTGCGGCGTCAGCCCGGAGACGTCCATCAGGTTTTTCATCCGCCGTTTGGTCTCCGGCGATTCAGCATGGCCGCCACCGGCGGGCGGCTGCACCCACCCGCCCACCGGCAGCGTCACCGCGTGCAGGCCGGTACTGTGCCAGAAACAACGTTCATCAAAGAAGAAACCGGTTTTTCTTTTCACTCTATCCTCCCGTGGGCTAACTCTTCCCGGCGGCGGACGCCGCCGCAATCAAAATCAATGACAGCAGCGCGCAGACGCCTGCCGCCGCCAGCAGCGGGTCGGCGCTGGCAAAACGCTGCAGTAAGGCCCCGGCTAAGGCCGGACCGGCCGCCATGCCGCCGCCGATCACCAGATTGATGCTGTTCATCAGCCGGCCGTTGCTATCGAGCCCGGCCACACGGGCAAGAATAAAGGGCAGCACGAAGGTCCAGGTGAACTTAAACAGCAGCGCCGCGATGGCGTAGCGCACCAGCAGCGGCTGGCCGATCAGCAGCCCAACGCTGACGATCAGCAGGCCGTAGCCCAGCCACACCGGTAAACGATCGGCCCGCTGGGTACCCCGCAGCGCCGCGCCGCCGGCGCCGATAATGCCGCAAACCGTCGCCGCCGCCAGCACCAGACCGACCTGCGTCGGGGTTAGCCCCGCCGCGCTGCCGATGGTGCCGATAAAGGTCCACACTGCGCTGAGGCTGATATAGAAAGTGAGTACCGCCAGCACCGCCAGCGCCTGACGCCACAGCGCCGTCGACGGCTGCTGGTGGGAGGCAGAGAGCGGTTGAAAGCGCGGAGGGAAAGCGGACACCAGCGGCAAACAGCAGAGCATAATGGCGGCGAGGATCAGATAAACCACCTTCAGGCCAAAGGTCGCGAACAGGCCGGGCAGCACCAGCAGGCCAAGCATGCCTAACAGCAGTTGCCCGAGCACCCAAAAGGCGTAGACCCGCGACGGGTTCGGCGTCCCCGCCGCGCAGCTGATACACAAAATCATCAGCGTGCCGCCCGCCAGCGAGGCGAGAAAGCGCGCCGCCAGCAGCGTCTCGTACTGGGTGACCACCGCCGAGGCGAGGTTGGCGGTCAGAAACACCACCCCGGCCATCAGGGCGACCCGCCGCCAGTCGAGGCGGCTCATCCACCACCACGCCGGGAGCGTCGCCAGACTCATCGCCCCCAGCTCCGCCGAGAACAGCCAGCCGATCTGCCCAGGTTTAAGCTGCCATTCGCTGGCCAGCTGCGCCGCCACCGCCGGCGCGGTCATCAGAATACCCGGCGCAATAGCGGCAAAAATCACGATCGCCGCCAGCAAACGCAGGGAGACCACCAACCCGGCGGGCCGGGAAAGCGCATTATCAGTGAGAGGGGTACTCGACATCGTAGGCGTGCTCCGGTCAAAAAAGCCTCCCCCCGGAGGATCCTCCAGGGAGTGATACCCACAGGCATCAGGAAAACGCCGTGCTGCCACGGCGCGCGCGGGATGCGAAAGTCAGATCACAGATGCAGCGTACGCTGAGCGGCCGGCATCCAGGTTCGGGAAACCAGTTCGGTACGATTGACGACTTCGGTCTTGGCGAAAATGTTGCGCAGGTGCGTTTTTACCGTCGAGAGCGAGATATCCAGCTGGCGGGCAATCAGCTTATTGCTGGCGCCTTCGCGCACCATGCCGACGATTTCCCGCTCTTTCGCCGTCAGGATGGCGGGCAGGTCATCGTCTTCCTGCAGACAGTCGCGAATGGCCAGCTCCACCAGCGGCAGCACCGCCTGAGCCCGCTGGCGCTCTTCGCTGGAGAAAGGCACGTCGCGCATCAGCGAGATACCGGCGATGATCCGCCGCTCGCGGCGAATAAAGATCTCGGTCATGTCGCGTACGTTATTCGGCAACATGAATTCATGATAGTAATGGCGGTTGCGGTCGCAGAGCCGCGGCGTCATCGCCGCCACGGTGGTGTTCTGGTGGCTAAAATGCGAGGGCAGAAGCGGATCCAGCGGCTGGAAGTTTTCCAGATATTGTTGGTGCGTATTATCGGAAATATTATGCAATATATAGCTTTCGGGTTTTAAACGATTATTTACTCGATAAAAGACCGCTGAAGTCAGTGGAATTAGCTGGGAAATAGTCTGTAAACAACGGGCTATTATCGCATCATTACGGCTGGCTTTTAACAAAGCAGACATGATAGGGCCTCCCCGTCGAGATGATGGTACATGACACATGGATGACTACTGATAATTGAAGCATACATTTCACATTTAAGTAACACAATCATTAACATATTAACAATGTGATAGCCGTTACATAATTTTCAACAAACCATTGTTATATAAAGCATTTAAAAAACACACCCGCCATGCTTTACGATAGCCGCGTTAAAATATAAACAAAAAAGATTAACACCCGGCGTACCTGCCCCTGGTGATAAAAAAAACCTATCCCCGACGCGTCATTCTCATCCTAAAGAACGATGGATTTCTGTTTTTTTTCACTTATACCCTTAACAGGATGCAATTAATTTTCGCCGCGGCGTAATCATGTGATGACGCCTGACCCGCTGTTGCCGAAATAATGAGAACGGCGCCCTGTGAGAGAGATCCATTAACCGCCACGGCTATCGTTCTTCCGGACGATAGCCGGGACCTGACGCGCTTTTTAAGGTAATCGAAGACCCCATAACAGGAGAGAGCGAATGGCGAGAGTCGTGGTGATCACCGGCGGTGGAACCGGAATTGGCGCCGCCTGCGCGCGGCTGATGTGCGCCGCGGGCGACCGGGTGTTTATTACCGGACGGCGCGAAGCGCCATTGCAGGCTGTCGCCGATGAGACCGGCGCGACAGCGCTGGTGGGCGATGCCGCCGACGGCGAGGTCTGGGGTCAGCGGCTGCTGCCGGCGATCCTCGACCAGGCTGGCGGTATTGATGTCCTCATCTGCAGCGCCGGCGGGATGGGCAACAGCCCCGCCGCCGAGACCAGCGACAGCCAGTGGCGCGAGGCGCTGGACAGCAATCTCACCAGCGCGTTCGCCAGCGTTCGCGCCTGTCTGCCCTCGCTCATTGCCCGCCGAGGCAATGTCCTGTTTGTCGCCTCCATCGCCTCACTCGCCGCCGGGCCGCAGGCCTGCGGCTACGTCACCGCCAAACACGCCTTAATTGGCCTGATGCGTTCCGTCGCCCGCGATTACGGCCCACAGGGGGTACGCGCCAACGCCATCTGTCCCGGCTGGGTCACGACGCCGATGGCGGATGAAGAGATGCGCCCGCTGATGCAGGCAGAAGGGCTATTGCTGACGGAGGCTTATCAGCGGGTCTGTCGCGATGTTCCGCTGCGCCGCCCCGCCAGCCCCGAGGAGATAGCCGAGGCCTGTCAGTTTCTCTGTTCGCCGCAGGCCGCCATCATCAGCGGCGCCACGCTGGTCGCCGACGGCGGCGCCAGTATCGTCGATGTTCCCACTCTGGCGTTTGCCTAACGCCCTACTCTGTTCAGGAGCCCCTATGACTTCAGAAGCCGTATTTATCCAGGTCGGCGCGCTGGCCGATGGTTTTGCGCCACACGGTAATTTACTCGCCACCACCAGCCTGCCCGCCGGCGAAACCTTTACTTTTTATGTCGCAGGCAGTAAGCCGCAGCAGTTGGTTATCGAAGATGACCAGACGCTCAGCTGGAACGACAAGCGCGCGCCCTGGCGGGCAACCGCCCTGCGCCCGGACATTCTGTTTATCGACTTCCTTGACCCGGAGCGGGATAACGCCAGCATTAGCGCGGTATGCAACCTGACACAGCGCAACGCCACCCTGGTCTACGGCCAGCTGCCGGACGAAGCCGCCGCGCGGCTGGACGCCTTCAGCCGGGTGGAGCAAGGCCTGCCGCTGACCGCGGTAGAGGCACGGTTTGTTTTTGCCCGCCTGGATGAGCAGTCGGGGCCGCTGCCGGACTTTACCGATGCGCTCATTGGCATGCGCAATCAGTACACCTACAGCCCGACCGAGCGCTATGAGCACATCTATCTCAACGACAATTTTTACACCTGGCAGTGTCTGGACGGTGTGGAAAAGGGGCTGGCGGATGTCGATCGCTGCCACTATGTGCAGGTGGCTGAGGATCTCTATCTGTTCGTCTGGCGGGAGAAAATCATTCCCACGCTGGGGGTGATCCTGATCGATCTGCAGCAGATGCGCACCGACGGCAAGATCATGGGCTATCAGGGCAGCGATTTCGGCGCCCTCAGCAATTTCCCGGTCGGCGCCAGCGCGAAGATCCTCAACGTCACCCGCCATCAGGAATAAAGGGGCGCCGCCGGGCACGCTTTCAGGCACCACACCCGTCATTTCGCCGGGTGGCGGCTGCGCCTGACCCGGCCTACGGTCCGAGCAGCCAGTCATTAATTTACCCACTTGTGCGACTGAAACTGCCGGTGCTGACGGCCTCAAAATCGCTGAGACGTTCCCGGAAGGCCGGGGCAGCCCGCATGGATGCGGGCTGAGGGCCGTGTTTTGCACGGACGCTGCCTCGGCCCGACCCGAAGCCTGCAGGGAAAAGTCGAAGGTACCCCGCAGTGGCGATTTTGCTGGCCGGAGCCCGGGGGTACAGGGGGCGGCGGCGACTGGCCGCCCCCTGTGCGCTCCCTGTGCCATGAGTGACATAACGCAGAAAAAATATCGGGAGCGCAATCAGCCCGGAAATAGCACAGGAGTGGTAGCCCTGCTAAGCGCAGCGCGAGCAGGGGCATTTCCGGTTGCGCCGTCATTTCGCCGGGTGGCGGCTGGCGCCTTAACCGGCCTACGGTCCGCGTCATGTATAGCCCTTCTCCCTCTCCCCGCCGGGGAGAGGGAGTGACTCAGGCGCTGGCGCTGTCCAGTCGCGCCACTTGCTCCGCGCTCAGGCTCAGCGCCGCCGCGCGGGCAAAACTCTCCACCTGAGCCACGCTGGTGGCGCTGGCGATCGGCGCGGTCACGCCTTCGCGGCCGATCAGCCACGCCAGGGCCACCTCAGCCGGCTTCGCCCCCTGCTCGTCCGCGACCGCCACCAGGGTATCGATAATCCGCATCCCGCGCGGATTCAGGTACTTACCAATCCCCCCTCCGCGCTGGCTCTGGGCCAGATCCGACGGCTGGCGGTACTTACCGGTTAAGAACCCGGAGGCAAGGCTGTAGTAGGTCACCACCCCGATATCGCGGCTGACGCAGAGATCGCACAGCGCGCCTTCAAACGCGGAGCGGTGGTAGAGGTTATATTCCGGCTGCAGCACCTGCCAGGCAGGCAAGCCGCCTTTACGCGCTACCTCCAGCGCCCCCGCCAGCTGCATCGCATCCAGGTTAGAGGCCCCCATGGCGCGGATTTTTCCAGCCTGCTGCAGGCTGTGGAAAGCCTCCAGCGTTTCCTCCACCGGGGTTTGCGGATCCGGCCAGTGGGAGAAGTAGAGATCAATGTAGTCGGTATTCAGGCGGCGTAAGGAGTCATCTACCGCCTGTTGGATCCAGGCTTTGCTGAGCCCTTTATGGCCGGGTAGGCCTAAATCGGAGCCGACTTTGGTGAAGATTTTGACCTTATCGCGCATGCCGGGGCGCGCCTGCAGCCAACGACCGATGATGGTTTCGGATTCGCCGCCCTGGTTGCCTTCCGCCCAGCGGGAATAAACATCCGCCGTATCGATAGCGTCAAAACCGTGGTCAACAAAAGCATCAAGAAGAGCAAAACTGGTTTTTTCATCGATGGTCCAGCCAAAGACGTTGCCGCCAAAGACTAATGGGGCGATGGAAAATCCGGTTTTACCCAATGGACGTGTCATCATGCCGAGTACTCCTTAGCTTATATTCTGCTTCCCTCAGGTAACCGCAGGGGTCAGGAGAGGAGGTGATTGGATAATCAGAAAAGGAATCTTACGGCGGGCGCTCCACGCCCGCAGGTACACTCAGACATTATGTCCCGGAATAAACATCAAAGCTAAAATATTTGCCGGCTAATTTTTTATAGGTGCCATCGGCAAGAATCTTCGCAATGGCACCGTTAATTTCCTGACGCAGTGCCTCATCGTCTTTACGCAAGCCGATCGCCGCCCCGGCGCCAAACAGCGTATCGTCCTGCAGATGGCCGCCGACAAAGGCGAATTCCTTACCCTGCGGCTGCTGCAGGAAGCTGTAGTCGGCCATCATCCCGGAGAGCACTGCGCCGTCGATGCGCCCGGACTCCAGGTCACGCACCACGCTATCGGCCCCCTGGTAGGCCACAATGTTAATCCCCTGCGGCCGCCAGTGCTGGTTAACATAAGTCTCCTGCGCCGAGCCCTGCTCCACGCCGATGGTTTTGCCCTTCAGCTGTTCCGGCGTATTGCCCTGCAGGGTATTTTTACGCGCCACGAGGAACACCGGCCCGTTATATAGCTTGTCGCTAAAGGCAATCTGCGCTTTGCGCTTCTCGGTCATGTACATCCCGGAAAGGATCGCGTCGAATTTACGCGCCTTCAGCGCCGGGATAATGCCGTCGAAATTGCTTTCCACCCACACGCATTTCGCCTGCAGCTGCTGGCAAATGGCGTTGCCTAAATCGATATCAAACCCCGCCAGCTTGCCCTGCGGATCTTTCCATTCAAACGGCGCGAAAGTCGGGTCGACGCCGAAGCGGATCTCCTTTCCCCCTTCGGCCAGCGCCGACGTCGACGCCATTAATGCCAGCCATAGCAACAGTGATTTTTTCATTCGCGTTCTTCTCCAGAGATTAGCGACAGTGCTTTTCCACCAGGCGAGCGAACAGCGTCGCGCCGGTGGTGATAATGTCATCGTTAAAGTCGTAGCCGGGGTTGTGCACCATGCAACCGCCCTTCTCCCCTTTCTCACCGTTGCCGAGCAGGAAGTAGCTCCCTGGGCGTTCGCGCAGCATAAAAGCGAAATCCTCGCTGGCGTTCATCGGCGAGACCGACTCCAGTACCCCTTCGCGGCCAAACACTTCCAGCGCCAGCGCCCGGGCGAAATCGGTCTCTTCAGGGCTGTTGGTTAATACCGGGTAGGAGTCGTACACCTCCACTACGCTGCTGGCGCCATAGCTTTTGGCGGTAAAGTCAGCGAGCTCGTGAATACGCTTGATCAGCAGATCGCGAATGTCCGGCTTCATCGCCCGCACGCTCAGCTCCATCACCACGCTCTCCGGAATGACGTTGGAGGCGATACCGGCCTGGAAGGTGCCGACGCTGACCACTGCCGTTTCCCCCGGCGGCACGTTGCGCGCCACGATGCTCTGCAGGGCCATCACCAGCGCCGCACCGGCGACGATCGGGTCGACGGTTCGCTCCGGATGGGCGCCGTGGCCGCCGTAGCCGGTAATCGTAATTTTGACGGTGTCCGCCGAGGCCATAAAGTTGCCGGCATAGAAGCCCAGCTTGCCCACTGGCAGCCCTGGCATGTTGTGCAAGCCAAAGATGCGTTCGCAGGGGAACTGCTCGAACAGCCCGTCTTTAATCATTAAATCGGCGCCGCCGATAGCCTCTTCCGCCGGCTGAAAAATCAGATGCACCGTGCCGTTAAACTGGCAGGCCGGCGAGGCGATGTATTTCGCCGCCGCCAGCAGAATGGTGGTATGGCCGTCATGGCCGCAGGCGTGCATTTTTCCGGGTACCGTACTGGCCCAGGGCAAATCAGTAGTTTCATGGATCGGCAGCGCGTCCATATCGGCGCGCAGGCCAATAGTACGCGGCGAGTCGCCCTTGCTCAGGCTGCCGACGACGCCGGTTTTACCGAGGCCGCGGGTGACCTGATAGCCCCACTCCGCCAGTTTGCCAGCCACCAGCTCACTGGTATTAAACTCTTCCAGACTTAATTCCGGATTGGCATGTAAATAATGACGGATAGAAATCATTTCATCTTCCGTCGCTTTAATTTCGGGGATTACATAATCACTCATGCCGTTCTCCGGGAAATAAATTAAGGACTTAACACGGTAACGTGGTGGAAACTTTATGCAAGCAGCATTTCTAATACCTGGAATGAACTCATCTTATTTAATAATCCGCACATTACAGAGTAATAAATAATAAAAATAGTGAAATTTAAAAATAAACGTTTATTTTATGGAGGATTTACCGTTATTTAACCTACCATTCCCGACCATATTCAGATTTAAATAAAATAAACGTGTATGAAATTACAGACGCTTTCCCTCGCCGCCATCGTCATGCTAGCGGGCTGCAGCGCGCAGGGCGATACCGCCAGCCAGCAGCGGGCCAGCATCCAGAAGATGCGCAGCGAAACCCTCAACAAGCTTTACGCCCTGCAGCCTGAGGCCCGCAGTGATATTCAGCATGCGAAGGGGTATGCGGTGTTTGCCAATAACAGCAGCAAGATCCTGCTGTTCGGGTTTGGCAGCGGTTACGGCGTGGTGCGGAATAAGGCCACCGGGAAGGATACCTATATGAAAATGGCCCAGGGCGGCGCCGGCCTGGGGATGGGGATTAAGCAGCAGCGCACGGTGCTGGTTTTCCATGATAAAGCGGCCCTGGAGACCTTTATTCGCCAGGGATACATGGTTGGCGCCGATGCGAATGCCGCCGCAAAATATGATGACAAAGGCATCGCGCCGATCGCCGCCTCCACCAGCGGCGTGGCGTCAGATACCGCCTCCCTGCCCTCGAAGGTCAACGTCTACGACCTGACCGAAAAAGGGCTGGCCGCCCAGGCAATGATCAATGGTTATAAATACTGGCCGGATGCTGCGCTGAACCCGTAGCTTTCCGCGAGTGCGCCATCGCCGGATCAGGCTTTCCCTGACCCGGCGTCGCGGAGCAGCGCATTTAGTGGCCGAGGGCGCCGCTCACCAGAATCGAGGTGATGATCCCGGTCGCCGCAGCGATCAGCACATAGTTACCGTCGATATAGGACCAGTGATGGCCTTCCGGCGGGGGCGGCAGGCCGCGGTCGCTCCAGTCGCGGACGCGATATTCATCGCCACGGAACGGCGCCGGAGCCGGGTGGCCTTTGCGGAAATCGTTCCCGCGCCAGGCGAAATGGTCCTGCTCATGACGTGCCTGATCGCGTTTGTCACGACCGTCGCGATCCGGGCCACGCTGGTCATGGTCGCCCTGATGATGCGCGTCAGGTCCGCCCTGCGGCGCATGCCCATCATGGTCCGGACCGTTCTGCCACACCGTTGGCTGCCCCGGGCGATGGCCGTCGTTCGGGCCATCGGCAAAGGCCGGGACGCTCAGCACACACGATAAAATTACTGCCAGAGAAATCATCTTTTTCATGGTACACCTCCTGATTCAGCTCCTTTGTACCGGGCAAATGTGAAGAAAGAGTGAGTAACTGGTTAACCAGGACGATTCCTGGCATCGGCTGTCGGGAAGAGGTTGTGCTGATGGCGGGGCAATAAAAAAGGCCGCTTTCGCGACCTTGATTCAGACAGGTAAAAGGACTTATTCAGTCACTTTATTTTTTAACTCTTCGGCGCCGGTTTTGGTTTTATCCCAGCCCTTTTCCGCACCGGATTTGGTGGCATTCCAGCCTTTTTCACTGACCTCTTTGGTCTTATCCCACCCCTTCTCGGTGCCTTCTTTGGTCTTGTTCCAGGTTTTCTGCGCGCCTTCGCTCACCTGGCTGCCAACGCTGTCCTGCTTGCCTTCGGCAGCATGTTTCGCCTTCAGCTGCTGCTCTTCGCCCTCATGCTGGGCCTGGTGCAGCTTCTCTTTGGCGGTGTTGGCATTGGCATTCGCCGCCGCGACGGTATCATCTGTTGCATGTGTTGTCGCAGCAAAAACCGGAGCTGCAACCAGAATAGCCGATAACGCAATCATTGCTTTTTTCATAATATCCTCTCTCACGTGTCGTGTTATGAGTCGCATTCAGGATGGCACAACGAACCGGGGATGACATTAGGAATTAGCCTGAAAAACGTCTTCGACCTCCAGCCATGGCAGAAAATGCTGCCGCCGTGCGCGCCCTGTCGGCGTTGGCATAATTTCCAACATGTTTGTTACATTTTATGAAATTTGTCCTTGATATACTTGCCGTTGATGTTTGTTCGAGAATAATTCTCAGAATCATTATATTTATAAATTGGCAAACGGAACTCCTTTTATGGCAAGAAAATCAGTAAGATCGCTGTTACTTACTGCGCTGATCGCGACGCCCCTCTTCAGCTATGCAACCCAATATCCCCTGACGGTCACTGACCTCGACGGCCGGCAGGTCACCCTGGCCAAAGAGCCGCAGCGTATTATTTTGCAGGATGGCCGCGACATTATGACCCTCGCCCTGCTGGACCGGGACAATCCGTTTAAACGGCTGGTGGCATGGAATAATCTGGCGAAAAAGCAGGATGTTGCCACCTGGCAGATGCTGAAAACGACGTGGCCGCAGTCGGCCACGATCCTTGACATGGGCTTCAGCGACAAAGGGAACGTCGATCTTGAAAGCGTCATCGCCCGTCAGCCGGATCTGATGATCGCCCAGCTGCGCGCCAGGCCAGCGCTGATGGAGAGCGGCGTCATCGACAAGCTCAGCGCCCTGCACGTTCCGGTGCTGTTTGTCGACTATGAGATAGACCCGGCGAAAGATACCGCCCCCAGCATCGACCTGCTGGGCAAAGTCCTTAACCGCGAGAGCCAGGCCAAAGCCTTTACCGATTACTATCGTCAGCAGCTGCAGACGATTCGCCAGAAAACCGCGGCCATCACGCCGAAGGCCAACGTCTTCGTTGAAGCGCTGGCCGGCAACAGCGACGCCTGCTGCTTTACCCACGGCCACAGCGGCTGGGGCGGGCTGGTGGAGGCGGTCGGGGCGAACAATATCGGTTCGCAGCTGCTGCCGGGCGCCTCCGGGTTCGTCTCGCTGGAGAAAATCATCAGCATGAAGCCCGACGCCTGGATCATGACCGGCTCGAAGCGCGGCAACAGCCAGGTGCTGCCCCTGGGTTATGAGGTTAAGCCGGAGGCGGTGAAGGCCCAGGCGCAGATCCTGCTGGCGCGACCTGGGGTCAGCCAGATCCCGGCGGTACAGGAAAAGCGGGCCTATGGCGTCTATCACCACTTCTATAACCACCCGTGGAATATTGTCGGCATGGAATACCTGGCGAAAGATATCTACCCGCAGGCCTTCGGCGATCTCAACCCGGATGAGACTTACCATTATATCGTGCGCCATTTCACCGACCTGCCGGACCAGCCGTTCGTCTTCTCCTGGCAGCAGAGCGAGTAATCCGGCATGCGTTTAACCTCCGACTCCGTGCTCGACGGGCTGCCCGCCGGGACCTCTGGCGTGATAGATGACTATCGCCGTATCGTGCGTCGCCGTCTGCTGCTGATGCTCCTGCTGGCGCTGTTGATTGTCGCGTCGCTGCTGCTCGATTTTATGCTCGGCCCCTCCGGTCTGCCGCTGCAGAGCCTGTGGCAGACGTTAACCGATCCGGCCAGCGCCGATCCGGGCACGCGCGCCATCGTCTGGGATATCCGTCTGCCCTATGCGGTGATGGCGATTATCGTCGGCCTGGCGCTGGGACTGGCCGGCGCCGAAATGCAGACCATCCTCAATAACCCTCTGGCCAGTCCGTTTACCCTTGGCGTCTCCTCGGCTGCGGCCTTTGGCGCCGCGCTGGCGATTGTGCTGGGTATTGGCCTGCCCGGTATTCCCGGCCAGTGGTTTATCTCGGCCAACGCCTTTATCTTCGCCCTGCTGGCGGCCCTGCTGCTGGACGGCATCACCCGCTGGACCCAGGTGGCCACCTCCGGGGTCATCCTGTTCGGCATCGCGCTGGTCTTTACCTTTAACGCCCTGGTCTCGATGCTGCAGTTCATCGCCAACGAAGACACGCTGCAGGGGCTGGTGTTCTGGACCATGGGCAGCATCGACCGCGCCTCCTGGAGCAAAGTCGCCATCCTGCTGGTCGCCCTGGCGCTGGTGATGCCCCTGTCGCTGCGCAGCGCGTGGAAGCTGACCGCCCTGCGGCTGGGTGAGGACCGGGCCATCAGTTTTGGTATTAACGTTCGCCGCCTGCGCCTGACCACGCTGCTGCGGATCAGCATACTGTCGGCGCTTTCGGTGGCCTTTGTCGGGCCAATCGGCTTTATCGGCCTGGTGGCGCCGCATATTGCGCGGATGCTCTTCGGCGAAGACCATCGCTTTTATCTGCCCGCCAGCGCGCTGATCGGCGCTCTGGTGCTCTCCCTGGCCTCCATCGCCTCGAAGAACCTGATCCCGGGGGCCATTATTCCGGTGGGGATCGTCACTTCCCTGGTCGGGGTCCCGTTCTTTTTGAGCATTATTTTACGTCATCGGGGGCAGGCATGAGCGACCAGACGTTATCCGGGCTGTCGCTGTCTTACTTCAGCGCCGGCTACCCCAGACGCAAGGTGATCGAGAACCTGACGGTTCCCCATCTGCCGCGAGGGAAAATCACCGCGCTGCTGGGGCCAAACGGCAGCGGTAAATCAACGTTAATGCGGGCGATGGCGGGTCTGGGACCCTGCCGCGGCGAGCTGCTGCTGGAGGGGGAAAATCTGCTGACGCAGCCGTTCTCACGTCGCGCAGAGCAGGTGGTCTATCTTCCGCAGACGCTGCCCGCCGGCGTGCATCTGCATGTGCTGGAGTCGATTATCGTTGCCCAGCGCGCCGCCGGAGGACGCCACAGTCCGCAGCACCAGGAGGAGGTGATGGCGCTGCTGCGGCAGCTGGGGATTGCCCATCTGGCGATGAGCTACCTCGATCAGCTCTCCGGCGGGCAAAAGCAGCTGGTGGGTCTCGCCCAGTCGCTGATCCGCCAGCCGCGCCTGCTGCTGCTCGACGAACCGCTCAGCGCCCTTGACCTCAACTACCAGTTTCACGTGATGGATCTGGTACGCCGGGAGACCCGACGGCGCAACATCGTAACCCTGGTGGTGGTGCACGATATCAATATTGCCCTGCGTCATGCCGACCACGTGCTGATGCTCAAGGCGGGCCAGTTGCTCGGCGACGGCACCCCGGCCGCGGTCATCACCCCCGAGACCCTGGCGGCCGTCTATGGGGTGCGCGGGCGTATTGAACCCTGTTCGCAGGGGGTGCGGCAGGTCATTATTGACGGCCTGGTGGACAGCGAGACCTGACTGCGGCGCGGGGCGGCACGTCCGCCCTGCGCCCGCCGGCTTAGTGATCGAGATAGAGGTAGTTTTCCCAGCTTTTCATGCGGATCAGGATCTTCCTGATCAGCGACAGCTCTTTCAGGTGATCCGAGTAGACCGCCGCCTCAAGGGTGGCCCCCTGCGGCAGAGCGTATTCGGCAAATCGCGGATCGGTCACCTTCAGCACCACCAGCGCCCGGCCATGGGTATTGAGCGCGTCTGTGGTCAGCAATTTGCCCTGCCCCTGAAACTGACTCTCGCCAATCGCCGGCAGCACGTCGGCCACTTCTCCGCGAAAGACGGTGCCCGGGATGGCCGGAAACATCAGCTCCGCGGGCTCGCCTTTGTGCAGACGCTGCAGGGCGTTCTGGCGAAATGCCGCGACGTACTCCCGCGAGGCGGCGCCCTCCACCGGCACAAAGGTCATCAGCGGGATCATCCCCAGGGCAGTGGACATGGTGCCCGGCCGTAAGCCGACGGTACTGACATAGCCATCCTCCGGGGCACGGACGACGGTGTTCTCCAGCTGAAACTGCGCCTTTTGCAGCTGCGCCAGCAGGGAGGCCACGGTGGTATTTTTGCCCTTCACCACCGACTCCAGCGCGTTGCGCGCCTGCACCACCTTCGCCTGAGCCGCGCTGACGCTGGCTTCATCGGCTTTCCACGTCTGCAGACGGGTATCAACCATTTGATCGGAGAAGGCGCCCTGGGCATGACCCTCCCGAAAGCGGGCATACTCTCGCCGCGACTGGTCGCGCTGGGCCACCGCTCTGCTCAGCTCGGCCTGCGCCTGGCTTAACGCCGCGTTTAAGGAGAGCGCATCCTGACTGGCCGCTTTTATCTGCGCCTGCAGATCGTCTACTTTTGCCTGGAACGGCGTCGGGTCGAGGGTAAACAGCACATCACCCTTATGCAGCATCTGGTTAGGCTTCACCGGTACGCTCTGCACCCGGCCGCGCACCTGCGACACAATCGGCACGGTACGAAACACCTGGTTACCAACGTCGGTATACGGGAAGTTGTAGTTCATCCCGAAGATCACCGCGCCAATCAGGGCGATACCGCCGAGCACCGCCGTCGGTACGGTCCACTTATTGAGCGGGATGCGGAAGACTTTAAACACCACGATGCACAGCGCGGCGTAGGTCAGTAACATTAACGTTTCCATTAGTTTGCCTCCTCCGCTTTCAGCGCAGCCACCTCGCGCTGGACCTGTTCCAGTTGCTGGACCACCGTTTCCAGACGCTGATGCAGCGCCTGCTGATCGTCGGCAATGTGGCGCATTCCCCACCCGCGATCTTCGCGCCACAGCGTTGCCCAGATCCATAACAAAGGCCACAGCGCGTGCAAGGTAAATAAGCTGACCCAGCCGGCATAATGAATCGCATCCTGATGAGGATGGCGCCGCTCTTTGGCAATTTCATAAGGAATATCGTGAATAACAATCACGCCATAAAAAAGTATTAAGGCCACGGCGATCAGAATGGCCAGCGCAACATAATCCAGGGTCATAAAATAACTCCAGAGTGAAAGGTTAACTAAATAAAACAGCCAGATTCAGACGTAACGGGGCCGGGGAAAAAGCGCGCTTAGCGCTTTCCCTGGCGGTGATAACAACGTGATGGCGTGAATCTGCCGAATCGGGTTCAGAATTTCTCAGGAATATGACGATCGATGGAGATCAGCTTGCCTTTTTTCACCGTGATATATCCCCCCTCGCGCAGCGCGGCCAGCACCTGGTATACATAGCTGCGCGAGAGATTGGTTCGTTTAATAATAAATGCCGACAGGCTCTCATGCTGACCACCATCAATTTCGCTGCGATATAAATAGCGCGACAGCATCGATTTAATGGTCTGAAAACTGGTCTGGCTGCCGCGTTCATAGTGGGCATCAAGGGCAAATATGCCCATATAGGCCAGGATCGTGGTCAGCTCTTGCATATAGCCCGGCGACGAATGAAAGAATATTCGCTCAAAATCGCTGGCGGTTATTTTCGCCAGCTGGCATTCGCCCAGACACTGATAATAGAGCGCGACCGACGGACAATAATGTTCCAGTAATCCTAACGGCATATGCGCGATAACAATCCCGACCAGATTCTGCTCATCACCAAAGGCCAACGTCATTTGCCCCTGCAGCAGAAAGTAGAGATAGCCCGGCTGCGGAATAAAGCCCTGGTCTTTGCCCAAACTCAGCGTTTCACTGCAGGCGATCACCGCCGGCAGATGCGTAGTCAGCGTCAGCTTCTGGTACCGATCGTAAATATCGCCAAAACTGGGGTTCATCGCGCTGCGCACTCCTTTACCTTTGGCCACCGCGGCGGGGCTAACCGCGACCTGTTGAACTATACCTAAGCGGGTGGGGAAGGAAAAGTCCAGATCTGGAGTGGCGAAATATTCCGCCTGGGTCACATTTTTTACCCTCGCCTCCCTGTTTCGTGACCCGATCGTTCCGCTTACCGGTGGGCTATGCTTTAATTAGCTAAACCGGTTTAACATAGTTTAGCTAAGAGGAATTTGTCGAATGAATGGAAAAATCTGGGTACTCGGCGATGCGGTCGTTGATCTCCTGCCCGATGGCGAGGGCCGCCTGCTGCAATGCCCCGGCGGCGCACCGGCCAACGTCGCGGTCGGCGTGGCGCGGCTCGGCGGCGACAGCGGGTTTATTGGCCGCGTCGGCGACGATCCTTTCGGCCGCTTTATGCGTCACACCCTGGCGCAGGAGCAGGTCGATGTGGATTTTATGCGCCTCGACGCGGCGCAGCGCACCTCCACGGTGGTGGTCGATCTCGATCAGCACGGGGAGCGCACCTTTACCTTTATGGTCCGTCCGAGCGCCGACCTGTTCCTTCAGCCCGAGGATCTCCCGCCGTTTGCCGCCGGCCAGTGGCTGCACGTCTGCTCCATCGCTCTCAGCGCCGAGCCGAGCCGCAGCACGGCATTCGCGGCAATGGAGGCGATAAAACGCGCCGGGGGCTATGTCAGCTTCGACCCCAATATCCGCAGCGACCTGTGGCAGGATCCGCAGGACCTGCGTGACTGTCTCGACCGGGCGCTGGCCCTCGCCGACGCCATAAAACTCTCGGAAGAGGAGCTGGCCTTTGTCAGCGGCAGCGACGACATCGTCAGCGGCATCGCCCGGCTGAACGCCCGCTTCCAGCCGACGCTGCTGCTGGTGACCCAGGGCAAAGCGGGGGTCCAGGCCGCCCTGCGCGGGCAGGTTAGCCACTTCCCCGCTCGCCCGGTGGTGGCCGTTGATACCACTGGCGCCGGCGATGCCTTTGTCGCCGGGCTGCTCGCCGGCCTCGCCGCTCACGGTATCCCTGACAACCTCGCCGCGCTGGCTCCCGACCTTACGCTGGCGCAAACCTGCGGCGCGCTGGCCACCACCGCCAAAGGCGCCATGACCGCCCTGCCCTACAGGGACGATCTTCAGCGCTCGCTGTGATCCCGTTGGGCCGGCTAACGGCCCACTTTGCTGGCGACATCACAATTCTTAAACCGGTTTAGCAATTTTTATTTTCACCGCGTTACTGACATGTTTACCATATTAACTAAACCGGTTTAGCAAAAGTTAGCACACTCACTGATTTTCACCTTTGGATGTCAACAGCATGTATAAAAAACGGAAGTTAGCCATTCTTATTGCTTTGCTAACCGGCACCGCCGCCGCCCATGGGCAGACAGACCTGAACAGCATTGAAGCGCGTCTCGCCGCCCTGGAAAAACGCCTGCAGGACGCCGAAACCCGCGCCAGCACTGCCGAAAGCCGTGCCGCCTCGGCGGAGCAGAAAGTTCAGCAGTTAACCCAGCAGCAGCAGCAAACCCAGGTCACCACCCAGCAGGTGGCCAAGCGCACCACTCAGCTGGAAGAAAAAGCCGAACGGCCTGGCGGCTTTGAGTTCCACGGCTATGCCCGTTCCGGCGTGATCATGAACGACTCGGCCGCCAGCACCAAATCCGGCGCTTATATGACCCCCGCCGGGGAGACCGGTGGCGCCATTGGTCGTCTGGGCAACCAGGCCGACACCTATGTGGAAATGAACCTCGAACATAAACAGACGCTGGACAACGGGGCGACCACCCGTTTCAAAGTGATGGTGGCCGACGGGCAGACCACCTATAACGACTGGACGGCAAGCAGCAGCGACCTGAACGTGCGCCAGGCGTTTGTCGAGCTGGGCAACCTGCCGACCTTCGAAGGCCCGTTCAAAGGCTCGACCCTGTGGGCCGGGAAACGCTTTGACCGTGACAACTTCGACATCCACTGGATTGACTCGGATGTGGTGTTCCTCGCCGGGACCGGCGGCGGGATCTACGACGTGAAATGGAACGACAGCCTGCGCAGCAACTTCTCGTTATACGGCCGCAACTTTGGCGATATCGCTGACAGCAGTAACAGCGTGCAGAACTATATCGTCAGCATGAATAACTTTGCCGGCCCGGTGCAGATGATGGTCAGCGGGATGCGGGCGAAAGATAATGACGAACGCCAGGACACGAACGGCAATCTGGTGAAAGGCGATGCCGCTAACACCGGGGTCCATGCTCTGCTGGGCCTGCACAATGAGAGCTTCTATGGCCTGCGCGACGGGACCAGCAAAACGGCCCTGCTGTATGGCCACGGGCTGGGCGCCGAGGTTAAAGGCATCGGCTCCGACGGTGCGCTGCGCCCGGGGGCCAATACCTGGCGCTTCGCCAGCTACGGCACCACGCCGCTGAGCGATCGCTGGTTTATTGCCCCGGCCGTGCTGGCGCAGAGCAGTAAAGATCGTTATGTCGATGGCGACAGCTATCAGTGGGCCACTCTCAACCTGCGTCTGATTCAGGAAGTGACGCAGAATTTCGCCCTCGCCTGGGAGGGCAGCTATCAGTACATGGATCTGCAGCCTGAAGGCTACAACGATCGCCACGCGGTGAACGGCAGCTTCTACAAGCTGACCTTCGCCCCAACCTTCAAGGTGGGCAGCATCGGCGACTTCTTCTCGCGTCCGGAGATCCGCTTCTATACATCGTGGATGGACTGGAGCAAAAAACTGGATAACTACGCCAACGATGATGCATTAGGCAGCAACGGGTTCAAATCGGGCGGCGAATGGTCGTTCGGTATGCAAATGGAGACCTGGTTCTAACGGTAACCCGGACGACAGGGTAAATAACACATAAATATAAGGTTCGCGGCGCCTGCCACGGCTGGCGCCGCCCACGCCATATCATCATGCATTTAGAGGGTACTATGGATTTTGATCAGATTTCCCGCTCACTGCTTCCCCTGCTGGGCGGCAAGGAAAATATCGCCAGCGCCGCACACTGCGCCACCCGCCTGCGGCTGGTGCTGGTCGACGACGCGCTCGCCGACCAACAGGCCATTGGCAAAATCGACGGGGTGAAAGGCTGCTTTCGCAATGCCGGACAGATGCAGATCATCTTCGGCACCGGGGTGGTCAATAAAGTCTATGCCGCCTTTATCCAGGCCGCAGGCATCAGCGAATCAAGCAAATCCGAAGCCGCCGACCTGGCCGCGAAAAAGCTGAACCCGTTCCAGCGCATCGCCCGCCTGCTGTCCAACATTTTCGTACCGATTATTCCCGCCATCGTCGCCTCCGGCCTGCTGATGGGCCTGTTGGGGATGGTGAAAACCTACGGTTGGGTCGACCCGAGCAACGCTATCTATATCATGCTGGATATGTGCAGCTCGGCAGCGTTTATCATTCTGCCGATCCTGATCGGCTTTACCGCCGCCCGCGAATTTGGCGGTAACCCTTATCTGGGCGCGACCCTTGGCGGGATCCTCACCCACCCGGCGCTGACCAACGCCTGGGGCGTCGCCGCCGGCTTCCACACCATGAATTTCTTCGGCATCGAAGTGGCGATGATCGGCTACCAGGGCACCGTCTTCCCGGTGCTGCTGGCGGTGTGGTTTATGAGCATGGTCGAGAAACGGCTGCGCCGCGTTATCCCTGACGCGCTGGACCTGATCCTCACCCCGTTCCTGACGGTGATTATCTCCGGCTTTATCGCCCTGCTGTTGATCGGCCCGGCCGGTCGCGCGCTCGGCGACGGTATTTCGTTTATCCTCAGCACGCTTATCAGCCACGCCGGCTGGCTGGCGGGCCTGCTGTTCGGCGGCCTCTACTCGGTGATCGTCATTACCGGTATCCATCACAGCTTCCATGCCATCGAGGCGGGTCTGCTGGGCAACCCATCGATTGGCGTCAACTTCCTGTTGCCGATCTGGGCGATGGCCAACGTCGCTCAGGGCGGCGCCTGCTTTGCGGTGTGGTTTAAAACCAAAGATGCCAAAATCAAAGCCATCACCCTGCCGTCGGCGTTTTCGGCGATGCTGGGGATCACGGAAGCGGCAATCTTCGGGATTAACCTGCGCTTTGTGAAGCCGTTCATCGCCGCGCTGGTCGGTGGTGCCGCCGGCGGCGCCTGGGTGGTGTCAATGCACGTCTATATGACCGCGGTGGGCCTGACGGCGATCCCGGGGATGGCCATCGTGCAGGCCAGCTCGCTGCTGAACTACATTATCGGAATGGCGATCGCCTTCGCCGTGGCCTTTATGCTCTCTCTGACGCTGAAATACAAAACGGACGCTGAATAATGTCATTACCGTCACGCCTGCCTGCGATCCTGCAGGCCGTTATGCAGGGCCAGCCGCAGGCGCTGGCCGACAGCCATTATCCGCAATGGCATCTGGCGCCGGTCAGCGGACTGCTGAACGATCCCAACGGCTTTTGCCAGGTCGCCGGGCGTTACCACCTGTTTTATCAGTGGAACCCGCTCGCCTGTGACCATACCTATAAGTGCTGGGGACACTGGAGTTCAGCCGATCTGCTGCACTGGCGGCATGAACCTATCGCCCTGATGCCGGACGAAGAGTATGACCGCAACGGCTGCTACTCCGGCAGCGCGGTCGAGTTCGAGGGCGCCCTGACCCTGTGCTACACCGGCAACGTGAAATTCCCCGACGGCGGGCGTACCGCCTGGCAGTGCCTGGCGACAGAGAATGCCGATGGCACCTTCCGCAAGCTGGGGCCGGTGCTGCCGCTCCCTGACGGTTACACCGGCCATGTACGCGACCCCAAGGTGTGGCAGCAGGACGGGCGCTGGTACATGGTCCTCGGCGCGCAGGATTTGCAACAGCACGGTAAAGTGCTGCTGTTCACCGCCAGCGATCTGCGGGAGTGGCGCCTGGTGGGCGAGATCGCCGGACATGGCGTTAACGGTCTGGCGAACGGCGGCTATATGTGGGAGTGCCCGGATCTCTTTCCGCTGGCGGATACCCACCTGCTGATCTGCTGCCCGCAGGGGCTGGCCCGTGAAGCGCAGCGCTTTCTCAATACCTATCCTGCGGTGTGGATGGCAGGCCGCTTCGACGCCGAGCGCGGCACCTTCGACCACGGCCCGCTGCACGAGCTGGACAGCGGGTTTGAGTTCTACGCGCCGCAGACCATGCTGGCCGAGGATGGCCGCCGTCTGCTGGTCGGCTGGATGGGCGTCCCGGACGGGGAAGAGATGCATCAACCCACCCGCGCACAGGGATGGATCCACCAGATGACCTGCGTGCGCGAGCTGGAGTGGCAGGCGGGCACCCTGTATCAGCGCCCGCTGCGCGAGCTGGCCGCTCTGCGCGAGGAAGCCCAGGGCTGGCGCGGGCAGACCCTGCCCCTCGCCCCGATGGAGCTGGCCTTTGACATCGCCCCCAACAGTACGCTGGGGCTGGACTTTGCCGGCGCCCTGCAGCTCACCGTCAACCGCGACGGCCTGCGTCTGTCGCGCCGCGGGCTGCAGACCGCCGAGATGCATCACCGCTACTGGCGCGGCGAAGCGCGGCGCCTGCGGATCTTTATCGACCGCTCCAGTGTGGAAATTTTCATCAACGATGGCGAAGGGGTGATGAGCAGCCGCTTCTTCCCGGGCTATCCGGGGCAGATAATCTTCAGCGGTGCGACGCCGGTGGCATTCTGCCGCTGGCTGCTGCGGCCATGCATGGTAGTATAAGCGTTTTGCTTTCAGGCTCCTGAGTGGTGATGAAAACCAAACGCGTAACTATCAAAGATATCGCCGAACTGGCGGGCGTCTCCAAAGCGACCGCCAGTCTGGTGCTCAACGGCCGTGGCAAAGAGCTGCGCGTGGCGCAGGAGACGCGCGAGCGCGTGCTGGCGATCGCCCGCGAGCAGCACTATCAGCCCAGCATTCATGCGCGCTCGCTGCGCGATAACCGCAGCCATACCATTGGCCTGGTGGTACCGGAGATCACCAACTACGGGTTTGCCGTTTTCTCCCATGAGCTTGAGACGCTCTGCCGGGAAGCCGGCGTGCAGCTGCTTATCTCCTGCACCGACGAAAACCCCGGTCAGGAGAGCGTGGTGGTCAATAATATGATTGCCCGCCAGGTCGACGGGCTGATCGTCGCCTCGTGCATGCACAGCGATGCCGACTACCTGAAGCTCAGCGAACAGCTGCCGGTGGTGCTGTTTGACCGCTCCCCCAGCGACAGCGCCCTGCCGCTGGTGATGACCGACTCGGTGACGCCAACCGCCGAGCTGATCTCCCGCATTGCGCCTCAGCATGCGGACGAGTTCTGGTTTCTCGGCGGCCAGCCGCGGCTGTCGCCGTCGCGCGACCGGCTGGCGGGATTCACGCAAGGCCTGGCTCAGGCGGGGGTCACGCTGCGCCCTGAGTGGGTGATCAACGGTAACTACCACCCCAGCTCCGGGTATGAGATGTTCGCGGCGCTCTGCGCGCGGCTGGGACGTCCGCCGAAGGCCTTGTTTACCGCGGCCTGCGGCCTGCTCGAAGGGGTACTGCGCTACATGAGCCAGCATCATCTGCTGGACTCCAATATTCATCTCGCCAGCTTCGACGATCACTACCTGTATGATTCGCTTTCCCTGCGCATTGATACCGTGCAGCAGGATAATCGCCAGCTGGCCTGGCACTGCTACGATCTGCTCAGCCAGCTGATCGACGGCCAGGCGCCGGAGCCGCTCCAGCGCTACCTCCCCGCCACCCTGCAGTTTCGCCATCCCTGACGGCGCCGTCGGCAATTAGCGTTTTCGCCGGGTGCGCGCTGCCTGCCTCACCGCCAGCAGCGCACCGGCAAACAGCATGCCCAGGCCGATCGTCACCGGCCAGCGGTAAGCCATCAGTAACGAGGGCAATCCGCCGTCCGGCGCCAGCACCACCAGATTCCAGCCCGTTAGCCCCGCCTCGCCGTTCAGCGCGCGGGTTAACATCCGCTGGTGCGGGGCGAAAGGCTGGATAGTCTGGTAGTGGCTGCCGAACAGCGGCGGCTGCATCTCCCTGGGGAACTGCGCCTGCACCTGGGCCAGTACGCTGGCCGGCAGCGCATGCGACGCCGCCAGCAGATGCCCGTCGCCATTCACCAGCAGCAGTTGATAATGCCGCTGCCGGGCGAGGGTATGGAGTTCGGCGCGCATCGCCGCCAACGGCCAGGCGGCTTCCCGCTGCGGCGCCGGCGTGTTCATTCGCCGCTCAAGGCGTTGCGCCACCCACTGCGCATCTTCCTCCAGCTGGCGGGTCTGCATCTCACGGTAAACCTCTCTGGCCGGCAAATTCACGCCCCGACCGAGCGCCAGGATCGCCAGTCCGGCGATCAGCGTGACGATAATGCCCCTGCTTGCCGGTCGCCAGAGCGGCGAGGATTTGACGACGGATGGTGTATTCATACGACTCCAGAAACCGGAGGCCACGCATGGGCCCCCTGACGAATAGACAACGGAAGTGGCAAAACTGTACAGGATGAGCCGCGTGGGCAAAACAGACAGGCCGCGCCTGGCGGGGCGTATTTTGTTTATTTCTGGACAGGACGGGCGGCAACGACATCCTTCGCCGCTGCGGCCCGTTGATAAGATTAGTGTTTTTTCCGGTTGCGACGCATGTCGATGGTCACCGCGGCGACAATAATGATGCCCTTAATAATATCCTGCACGTAGGCATCGACGCCGACAAAGGTAAAACCGCTTTTGATCAGACCAAGGATCATCGCGCCAATCAGGGTGCCGGTAATGCGCCCCACCCCGCCCATTAAGCTGCTGCCGCCGATCACCGCGGCGGCAATCGCGTCCAGCTCGTAGGACATCCCCATGCTCGACTGGCCGCTGCTGACGCGCGCCGCCAGCACCACCCCCGCCAGCCCGGAGAGCGCCCCGGCGATGGTGTAGACAATCACCAGGTACTTATTCACGTTGATGCCGGACACTTTGGCCGAGGTCATGTTGCCGCCGATGGCATACACATATTTGCCATAACGGGTATGCTTCAGCGCAATGTGAAACACGGCGGCGATCACGAAGAAGATAATCACCGGCATCGCCCCCTGACCTATCGCCGTAAAGCTGTCGGAGAGGAAGCTGATCGGGTTGCCCTGGGTGTAATACTGCGCCAGACCGCGCGCCGAAACCATCATCCCGAGGGTGGCAATAAACGGCGGAATACCGGTCCGCGTCACCAGAAAACCGTTGGTCAGGCCGCACAGCAGGCCGACGCCGATCCCCGCGCAAATGGGGATCACCGCCGGCAGGTTGACCAGCGCCGGGAACATCGGCGACAGGCTGTCGGAAGTTTGCGCCAGGCTCGCCGCAACCACCGCCGCAAGGGCGATAACCGAGCCGGAGGAGAGGTCAATCCCGGTGGTGATGATCACCTGGGTGACGCCGACGGCGATGATGCCGATGATCGCCACCTGCAGCACAATCAGCACCAGGCGGTTGGTATTGAGCAGGAACGACTGGTCGCGAACATACCAGCCGGCAATTTCAAAAGTCAGGGCAATCACCAGCATCACCACAAAGATGCCGGTATCTTTCGGCATTTTATGCCGCAAATTAGCGAAGAAGGAGGAACCCTCGCTGGCCGGAGCCGCCGTTAATTTCATATTACTCATTCTCTGTGCCTCAATGGGATGCCAACGACAAAATGGTTTCCTGGTCGGCTTCGTCTTTTTCCAGGATGCCGGTGATACGGCCTTCATGCATCACCATAACCCGATCACTCATGCCAAGGATTTCCGGCAGCTCAGAGGAGACCATAATGACCGCCACCCCCCGATTCGCCAGTTCACTGATCAGATGATAAATCTCCGCCTTCGCCCCGACGTCGATACCGCGGGTCGGCTCATCGAGAATTAAGATTTTCGGTTGCGCTAACAGCCAGCGCGCAATCAGGACTTTTTGCTGATTCCCCCCGCTGAGGTTATTAATAATTTGATCCATCGTCGGCGTTTTAATATTGAGCCGGCGAATTTGCTCCATGCAGTCTTCGGCCATTTTCACGTGCTGGACAAAACCGCTCTTGCCGATATATTCCGGCATTTTGACGATACTCATATTTTCCAGCACCGACAGCACCAGAAACAGGCCCGACTTTTTGCGGTCTTCGGTTAATAACGCCATCCCCTTTTCAATCGCCACGGAGGGGGAATCAATGGTCACCGGCGCCCCGTCGATCAGCACTTCGCCGCTGTCGAAGCGCTCCATACCGAACAGGCTTTCCATCACCTCGCTGCGCCCGGCGCCCACCAGCCCGGCCACGCCAAGGATTTCACCGCGGCGTACAGTAAAGCTGACGTCATGGAACACGCCCTGGCGCGTCAGGTTGCGCACCGTCAGCACCTCTTCGCCGATGGTGTTATTAAATTTCGGAAACAGCTGGGTTAATTCGCGGCCCACCATCTGGGTGATCAGCGACTGCCGGGTAAATTCGGTGGTGTTTTTGCTCCCCACCCAGGTGCCGTCGCGAAACACGCTGATCTCATCGGTAATGGCAAAGATCTCATCCATTTTGTGACTGATATAGATGATCGCTTTACCCTGGGCGCGCAGGTCGCGGATGATGGTGAACAGGTGAGCCACCTCGCCTTCGGTCAGCGCCGAGGTGGGCTCATCCATGATCACAATATCCGCGTTCCATGAAACCGCCTTGGCAATCTCCACCATCTGCTGAGCGGCGATGCTCAGGTCGCCCACCAGTCGGTCGGCGGTTAAGCGGATATTAAGCTTGTCCAGCAGCGCCTGGGTCTGGCGGGTCAGCTGGCCGTGATCGACAAAGCCGTACTTCATCGGCTCGCGCCCCAGCCAGATATTCTCCGCCACCGTCATATGCGGCACCAGATTGAGCTCCTGGTGGATCATCGAGATCCCCGAGCGCAACGCATCCATGGTGTCGGTAAACTCCACCGGCTCCCCTTTCACGCGAATCGACCCTTTATCGGGGCGATAGATACCGATCAGGCACTTCATCAGCGTGGATTTACCGGCGCCGTTCTCGCCCATCAGGGCATGCACCGTTCCCGGACGCACGCGCAATGAGACATTATCGAGCGCCTTCACGCCGGGGAAGAACTTACTGATACCTTCGGCTTCAAGTGCAAAAGCGTTCATACATCCACCTCCGTACCACGGGTTGGCCAGGACTATTTCTGATTACGGTTGGTAAATTCAGCCATGTTCTCTTTGGTGATCAGCTGATACGGCACGTCGATGATTTTTTCCACTTTCTCGCCGTTCGCCAGCTTGATGGCCGCGTCGACTGCGCCTTCACCCTGGCCTTTCGCATCCTGGAAGATGGTGGCGATCATTTTGCCGCTCTTCAGCATCTGCAGGGCATCCGGGGTGCCATCCACGCCAGCGATGAGAATATGGTTCGGGTTTTTGCCCAGAGCCTGCAGGGCGCCGATCGCCATTTCATCGTTGTTGGAGGCGATGGCCTGGATATCCTCACCGCTGGTCATCCAGTTGCTGACCACGTCCACCGCGTCATTGCGGGTAAATTTCGCGGTCTGCTTCTGGACGATTTTGATGTTCGGGTATTTCGCCACCACCTCTTCCACCCCTTTGGTACGATCGCGGGTGGACTCATTCGCCAGGTCGCCGAGCAGGATCGCCACATTGCCCTTACCGTTCATCGCTTTCGCCAGCGCTTCCATCTGCAGACGGCCGGCGAGAATGGAATCCGATCCCACATAGGCCATCTTGTCGGTCAGCTCCGCCTGCGGACGGCGGTTCACAAACACCAGCGGGATCCCGGCTTTGGTGGCCTGATCCATAATCGGTTTCACCGCATTGGTATCCACCGGGTTGACGATAATGGCGTCCACCCCCTGGCCGATAAAGTTTTGCACCTGCTGCAGCTGCTGGGAGACATCCCCTTTTGCGTCCTCGATCTGCGATTTAACGCCGTCTTTTTTCATCTCTTTTTGCATCGAGGTCCGCAGGATCGTCAGGAAGTTATCGTCAAACAGCGCCATGGAGACGCCAATAGAGACGTCTTTTGCCATAACCACCGCAGGCAGCATGCAGGCTAACAAAGAGGCAACAATCGTTTTCTTAATATTCATAGTTGATCCTTGATTTTGTAGGTACGCCGGTGAATGAAACAAAATGAAAAATTAATTTCAGTTACGTTGCGGCAAATGTCTGCTGTGATATCGACGACGCTGCGGCACCTCTCGCACTCCATCGTGATCTAAATCACAAATTACGGCTGTTTTTTCATCACTTTTTTGAAACGTTAGTCCATTTACGCCGCAACCTGGATTTCAGACCATTTATTTCATTAACAAGACATTTGAAACTTTTATAAGTAAATAACTGAAATGAAAATTTTAAAACTGTGCAGTAACAGAATTTTGACAGACATCTAACATTGCCGCATAAATGAGCGAAAAATGAGAGGCAGACAACGCTTTGACGCGATCGCTTCCCCGCCAGGCGGGTATTTACCCGCCAGGGATAGTCATGCGGTCAGGAGGGGATACGCCGACCGACTCAGTCGACGTTTTCGGCGCTGTAGAGGATAAAGTCGACTTTACCGTCGGCATAGGTTTGCGGCTGGTAGCCGGACTCCAGATGGCGCAGCATCAGGTCGATCGCCAGCTGGGCGTGTTGGCGGGTGTTCTGATCGAGCGTTAACGCCAGACTCCCCTTCGCCAGCTGCTGCCGGGTGGTGTTGTAACGCTCATGGGTGATCCAGCAGACGTCGCCTTCGCGGCGGTGGCGGGCCAGCGCCTCGGCAATCTGGGTATTGCCAAGCCCGGTGTTATAGATCCCAACAATATTCCGGCTGCGGCACAGGGCCTGTTCCAGCAGGCGGGTGATCTGCTCCCGCCGCTCCTGACCCGCCAGCACGTCGCTGAGCTGCAGGTGGGGAAAGCGCTGGCTCAGCACCTCGCGAAACCCCTGAATGCGCAGGCGATGCGCGCTGTAATCTTGCCGGCCGCTGACCATCAGCACCTCGCCGGGCCGCGGCGTCATCCTCCCCAGCATTAACCCCGCCGTGCGGCCAGCCTGCAGCTGATTGATCCCCACGTGGCAGAGTCGGTCGGCGCCGGGCAGGTCCGTCGCCAGGGTGATCGCCGGGACGCCCGCCTCCCGGCAGCGGCGCAGCGCGTCGTGCACTGCGGGATGGTCATTGCCGAAGACGATGATCCCCTGACGCTGCTGGCAGCTGCGCACAATGCGCCGGGCCAGGGTCGTCGGCTGCGACTCCGGGACAAAGGTGCGGTGCAGGGTCAGACGGCGATAGCCGAGGCTATCCGCCACGGCGGCAAAATCCTGCGCCAGCTGGGGAAAGAAGAACGAGTCATTGCTGCTGAGAAAGACCTCAACCTGCCAGGGAAAGCGGTGCTCCTCCGGCAGGATCCGCTTCAGCCCCGCCTCGCGCGCCGCCTGCAGCACTTTGCGGGTGGTCTGCGGCGATACGCCGCCGCGTTCGTTCAGCACCCGGTCAACGGTGGCCACGCCGACGCCAATCTGTCTGGCCAGCATCGCCAGTGAAATGTTTTTCATCGCCCCTCTCTTCATGATGGAAATCCATCAAAACGGCAGTGTCAGTGAGTTTAGCAAACCGATTATGGTGGCAACGTCCCCTCGCCATTCTGGAGAAAAAAATGATCTGCAAACGTTTTGCCCTGGTAGGCAGTGGTTTTATCGGTCAGGTTCATGCCGCCAGTCTTGCCCGTCATGAAGGAAGTGCGCTGACGATGGTGGCCGATGCCGCCCCGGAGCGCGCCCAGGCGCTGGCCGCCCGCTATGGCGCCCGGGCGGTGACAGTGAGCGAGGCGATCCATAGCGACGCCATCGACGCGGTGCTGATCGCCAGTTCAACCCCGTCGCATGCCGAACTGCTGGAAGCCGCCGCCCGGGCGGGCAAGGCGGTCTATTGCGAAAAACCGATCGACCTCTCCCTGGCGCGCGCCCGTGAGGTGGTGGAGCGGGTGCTCCCCCTGAACGTGCCGGTGACTGTCGGCTTTAACCGGCGCTTCGACAGCAGCCATCAGCAGCTCCGCCGCCAGCTGGAGCAAGGGCTGATCGGCCGGGTCGAGCTGGTGCAGATGGTCTGCCGCGCCTCCACCATGCCGCCGCTCGACTATCTGCGCAGCTCCGGCGGCCAGATGCGCGATCAGGCGATCCACTTCTTCGATCTCCTGCGCTTTCTCACTGGCGATGAAGTGCGTACCGTGGCGGCGATGGGCGCGGCGCTGGCCCTGCCGGACATTGCCGAATTTGGCGATGTCGACACCTCCATCCTGATGATGCAGATGCGCGGCGGCGCGCTGGCGCAGCTGGACAACACCCGCCGCACCGGCCACGGGTATGATGAACGGATCACGCTGCTGGGCGCCGAAGGCGCGCTGGAGTCCGGTAGCCAGTCGCCGGCGGGCCCTACCCTGTGGCGCGGCAATCAGCGCATTGAGCCGGGCCTGTGGCCGGACTGGTTCAGCCGGGTACAGGGATCTTATTACCAGCATCTTGACGCCTTTATTCGCGCCCTGAATGGTGAAACCGTGGCCGATCTGCCCGGCCTGCTGGACGGCCTGCAGGCGCAGGCCATTGCCGAAGCGGCGGTTCAGTCCCTGCAGCATGGCCAGTTTGTCGCCGTCGACGACTGTCGCTGAGTGGTTGCGTGGCAACCGCCATCAGGCGCTGTACCAGCCTTTATGCCGGGCGGCGGCGACGCCTTGCCCGGCCTACATAACACAGGCATTAATCCGCTTTAATATCAAACGGTTGAAGTAAAATCGTAGGCCCGTGCAAGCGCAGAGCCGCCGGGCAACAGACATCCGGCATCGTACGCGTCCTGGTGCCGGGCAATGGCAGACACGCTCGCGCTATCTGCAAACCAAAGCCCGGCCGGCTCCTTAGCGTTCTTCGTTAAACACCGCGCCCACCTGGCGCCGCACTTCATCCATCACCTGCAGATTCTGCAGCACCCGACTGAGCGACCGCAGCGGCGAGTCCTGCAACCCCTGGCCGATGCACCAGGCAAAATGCTCCGCCTGCCAGAACAGCTGGTCGTAGCGATTGCGCGGCTCTTCCCAGCGCAGCGCCTGCCCGCCCTGGCTGGCGGCGAGCGTGAAGCCGCCGGGGGCATAAAACTGACCGTCGATCGTCAGGGTCGCCTGGCGTCCGGCCACCACCGCCCCGCCCGGCGTGTTGCTGAACAACGTCGTGTTTAACAACCCCTGCATACCGTTCTGCCAGCTAAACAGCATCGACGTCTGACCGTTAAGCCCCTCCGCCGTGGCGCTGCCGCGGGCGACAATCTCCTGCGGCATGCCGCCCACCATCAGCGCAAACGAGGTCAAATAGCTGCCGAGGTCCATCATCGGCCCGCCGGCAAGGTCGGCATTGAAGATGCGGTGGTCGGGGGTGAAATACTCGCCGTGATCGGCCAGCAGGGTATGCAGGTCGCCGAGCGCCCCATCCTCCAGCAGCTGGCGGATCACATCATATTTCGGCGCGTAATCGCACCACATTGCCTCCAGCGCCAGCTTCCCCTGGCGGGCGGCTTCGGCCTGCAGCTCACGCCCTTCGCCGAGGTTGAGCGCGAAGGGCTTCTCAATCAGCACGTGTTTACCCGCCTTCAGCGCCTGCATGCCGTCGGGAAAGTGATGGTTGTGCGGCGTCGCAATGTACACCGCATCAATATCCGGGCGCGCCAGCATCTCCTCCACCTGGCCGTAAGCCTGGGGGATCCCCCATTCCGCGGCCACCCGCTCGGCCTTCGCCTGGCTGCGGGAGGCCACCGCCACCACCTGCTGCCGGCTGTAGGTTTTCAATGAGTGCACAAAGCGCTCGGCGATCCAGCCGGGACCGATAATGCCCCAGCGCAGGGAGGGAATGCTCTGCGCCGCCGGGCGGCGCGGGATCGGTAAGTGTGAGGGAAACATAGCGGCTCCTTAGTCTTTAACCACGTTCACCCAGCGGCGGCTGACCATCGAGGCTTCAATCGCCGACAGCACGCGCTGATTCTGCAAACCAAATTCGAAGTTGGGATAGCAGTCGCCCTCCCCGCAAATCCCCTGCACCAGGTCATGCACTTCGATCACCTTGACGTCAAAATAGCCCAGCCCACCGCCGCCAAAATCGAAGCCGAAGAAGCCGGCATAGGCCGGGATCTGGCTCCCGGCATACAGCGTCTTAAAGCCGCGGTCGTGTTTGTCATCGTTGAAGCGATACACCTGCAGCTCGTTAAAGCGCTCCCCGTCCATATACAGCGTGCCTTCGGTGCCGGAAACCTCCCAGAACACGCCGAAGATCCGCCCGGCGGCGATGCGCGAGGCCTCAATCACTCCCGCCGCGCCGCTGTCGAAATTGACCAGGCACTGAACCTGATCGTCATTTTCTACTTCCCGCCACTCGGCATCGGCCGCGACCCGGCTGGCATACCCGGCATCGCGCTGCGGCACCGGACGCTGACGCAGGCAGGTTTGCGCGCTGGCGGTCACTTCGCGGATCCCGCCCAGCAAAAACTGGGCGACCGACAGGGTATGGGCGCCAAGGTCGCCAAGCGCCCCGCTGCCGCCGAGGGTTTTCGAGCAGCGCCAGGACCAGGGCAGGTTCGGGTCGTTATAAAACCCCTGATCAAAGGTGCCGCGAAAGCGCACCGGTTCGCCAATATCGCCCCGGGCGATAATCTGCTTTGCCAGCAGTGCCGCCGGCGTTTTGATGTTGTTAAAGGCCACCATGGTCTTCACCCCCGCGCGCCGTGCCGCCTGCGCCATCTCCTGCGCCTGCTGCTCGTTGACCGCCAGCGGCTTCTCGCAATAGACATGTTTACCCGCCGCGATCGCCGCCATCGCCATTGTGTAGTGCAGATGGTTCGGCGAGGTGATATCCACCACATCAACCTGCGGATCGTTTACCAGCTCGCGCCAGTCGCCGTAGGCCTTTTCCGCCCCCAGTTTCGCCGCATGGCGTTCAGCCAGCGCCTGATCCTGATCCGCCAGCGCGTAGAGATGCGGGCGCTTCGGCAGATCGGGATAGAACATGGCCGCGCGACGGTACGCGTCAGCGTGTGCCTGACCCATAAAACCCGAGCCGATAAGACCGATATTTAACCGCGCGCTCATGCTGCGTGCTCCTCTGACGGTGAAGGGGAAGATAAATGGTGCGCCAGCCAGGCATAGGCGCGGCGGGCGGTGGCCAGCGGCGGCGCCATCGCCGGGTCCTGCTCGGCTTCGATAATCAGCCAGCCGCGGTAGTCACTGCGCCGGACGAAGTCGAGGATCGGCGCATAGTCGATGCAGCCGTCGCCGGGGATGGTAAACAGCCCGGCGCGCACCGCCTCGTTAAAGCTCAGGTTTTCACGATACAGACGCCCCAGCACCTGCGGACGCACGTCTTTCAGATGCAGATGGCGGATACGGTGGCCATATTTTTGCAGCACGCGCGGGATCTCGACCCCGGCGACAAAGGCGTGTCCGGTATCAAACGCCAGCCCGACGTTGTCATGGGTATGGGACAGAAACCGCTCCAGCTCGTCATCGTGCTCCACCAGCATCATCAGATGATGGTGATAGGCCAGCTGGAGGCCATAGTCGCGCAGCAGCAGGTCGGCAAAGGTATTTAGCTTGTGGCAATACGCCGCCAGGCTGACACGGCTTAACGGCGGCGAGAGTGAAATAGGCTCATCAAGCGGGGTTTCACCCGGCAGTTGCCCGCACTCGCCGTAAACCATCACCCTCGCGCCGAGCTGCCGGAGGAGCTGCGCGTGCTCCCGCACCGCCTCCAGCTCCGCTTCCACGCTGCGCTCGGCCAGCAAGCCGCTGTACCAGCCGGACGCCAGGCGCAGGTCAGCCGCCGCCAGCAGCGGGCCCAGCGTCTCTGCCTGGCGGGGAAATTTCCGTCCTAACTCAATGCCCTGATAGCCCGCCTCCCGCGCCTCACGCAGGCAGGTATCCAGGGGGATATCGCCGCCTAAATCCTCCAGCACATCGTTGGTCCAGCACAGGGGGCTCACGCCCCACTGCAGATGCTCTGTCGCCATCTTGTTCTCCTTTTCACCCTGTGGTCTTGTCTGGCGTCACTATAAGCAGGCGACGACCGACGATGAAAACGGAGAAATGATGGAAATCCATCATTGCGCTGGCGATATATCCGCTATTTCAGGTAACCCTGAAAAATAAATGGAAATAATGCTTGCCGCCGGCTTATTTTGCGGCTAAAAATTACTGGCTTAATAACCCGCTTCAGAGGTTATCCCTTTCATTCGAAATATGATGATAGCAATATGAAAAAAACTCAACACCGCACCGGCGCGGGCTTTAGCCGCGCGCCCAGGCCTGGCCTGCTGTTATTTGCGTAAGTGACAAATAGTCACTTTTAAAACATCAATTACTTAACATTCTCTCTGCAATAATATGACATGCAGCGGGAAGGTACAGTGATAAATAAAATCAGGGTAATGATGTTTTACCAATAAATAACCCATCTCCTTCCTGCTAGTTATTTATCAGGAATGGCTGCGGTTATATTTATTCTGACGCCACCGGGAGAATGCACCAATGTGTAGCAACCTTTATGACAATGCACGCCGCTATCGCGATGAGAAACAATAAGATGAATAAGACCTGGCTTTTCACCACCCTCACCCTGGCGCTGGTCGCCGCCGCGCCGGCCCACGCCATTAGCGCGAAATACCGGGAACAGCTTGAACGTTCCGGCTGCACGCAGATGACCAACGGGACCACCTGCGATATTCATAAAACCAAAGCCGAGAATGCCGCCGCCGCGCAGCAGGCCAGCAGCGGCTTCGGCCCCTGGGTGGGCACCTGGTATGTTTATACGGAGTATGGCGATAAAATTGATGAGATTGTCGTCACCGCTAAAACGGTGAAAACCCATGGTCATCTGGTCGAGGCGGCGAAAGCCAGCCAGGGCAAACTGACTTTCCGGGTGAAAAGTTCAGCCTTTACCCTCAACGACGCCTTTAACGGCAGCTGGACAAACGGCAGCCAGCGCGGCTCCCTGCAAAAAGTGCAGTAATCTCCCCGCCCCTGCCGTCCGGCGGGGGCGGAAAGCCGGGTGCGCTAAGGCTTAAAATCCAGTAGCGGATGGTTAAAGATCTGGTAGACCCCTTCGCTGGCAAAGGGCGGGAAGGTCGTGCGCAGTACCGCATCGGTCACTACCGCGCAGAACGCCGGATCGCCCCCCTCCTGCTGCAGTCCGGTCAGTTTTGCACTGCGGTTAAGCGACAGCCGCACGGAGCATATTTTCCCCTGGTAGCGTGCGCTGTTGGGCAATTGAACCATAACCGCCTCTCTGAGCGTGAAGGCGTAGCGCATCAGTTGGTCCTGCGTGGCTTTGCCCGGCGGCAGTGTGTGCGTATCCGGGGCCGCGGCCCGCTGCTGCATCTGGCGGATCAGTTCCTCCTGCGTCGGATGCTTCTCCTTCGCCGCCTGGCAGCCGCTCAGCAGGCTAATAGCCGCCGCGGTCATGAGGGCAATACCAAATTTGCTCATAGCGTCTCCTTGCGAAATGGTCACTATTGTCGCGCGTCTGGCCACGGCAAAACATCCCGATAAATAGCGGTTAGCGGTTCATAAAGCAGGGCAAAAGACAGGATGGGGATAATGCAGGGAGGACCTCCCGGCGCAGGCCGGGAGGGAGTGCAACGGATTACTTCTGCGGACGCATGGCCGGGAAGAGGATCACGTCGCGGATGGTATGGCTGTTGGTAAACAGCATCACCATGCGGTCGATACCGATACCCAGACCCGCGGTCGGCGGTAAACCATACTCCAGGGCGGTGACGTAGTCTTCGTCATAGAACATCGCTTCGTCATCGCCCGCCGCTTTGGCGTTCACCTGATCCTGGAAGCGCTGCGCCTGATCTTCGGCATCGTTCAGCTCACTGAAACCGTTACCGATTTCGCGGCCGCCAATGAAGAATTCAAAGCGGTCAGTGATTTCCGGGTTGACGTCGTTACGGCGCGCCAGCGGGGAAACTTCCGCCGGGTATTCGGTGATGAAGGTTGGCTGAATCAGATGCGCTTCCGCCACTTCGTCAAAGATTTCGGTGACGATACGTCCCAGACCCCAGCTTTTCTCTACCTGAATACCGAGAGATTCCGCCAGCGCTTTCGCCGCGTCGAAGTTATCCAGATCCGCCATGTTGGTTTCCGGACGGTGTTTCTTGATTGCTTCGCGCATGGTCAGTTTTTCAAACGGCTTACCGAAATCAAACACCTGGTCGCCATATGGCACTTCGGTTTTGCCCAGCACCGTCTGCGCCAGGGTGCGGAACAACGACTCGGTCAGTTCGATCAGGTCTTTGTAGTCCGCATACGCCATATACAGTTCCATCATGGTGAACTCTGGGTTATGGCGTACCGAGATCCCTTCATTACGGAAGTTGCGGTTGATTTCAAACACGCGTTCAAAACCGCCGACCACCAGACGTTTCAGATACAGTTCCGGCGCGATGCGCAGGTACATATCCAGAGCCAGCGCGTTGTGATGGGTGATGAACGGACGGGCGGACGCCCCGCCAGGGATCACCTGCATCATCGGGGTTTCGACTTCCATAAAGCCACGAGCCACCATGAACTGGCGCATGGTCGCGAGGATCTGCGAACGGATACGGAACGTATGACGTGACTCTTCGTTGGCGATCAGATCCAGATAGCGCTGGCGATAGCGGACTTCCTGATCCTGCAGGCCGTGGAATTTATCCGGCAGCGGGCGCAGGGCTTTGGTCAGCAGACGCAGCTCGGTGCAGTGAATAGAGAGTTCGCCGGTTTGCGTTTTGAACAGCTTGCCGCGGGCGGCGATGATATCGCCGAGGTCCCATTTTTTAAACTGTTCGTTGTAGACGCCTTCCGGCAGGTCATCGCGCGCCACGTACAGCTGAATGCGGCCGCCGACGTCCTGAAGAGTGACGAAAGAGGCTTTGCCCATCACGCGGCGGGTCATCATCCGGCCAGCCACCGCAACTTCAACGTTCAGGGAAGCGAGTTCATCGTTATCCTTCGCATCGAATTCAGCATGCAATTGGTCAGAGGTATGATCGCGACGGAAGTCGTTGGGGAAGGCTACGCCCTGCTCACGCAGTGCAGCCAGTTTTTCGCGACGAGTTTTCAGTTCATTATTAAGGTCAATGGCCTCATCGGCACCTTGTGCTTGTTGTTCAGACATATGGATTCCTCATAACCTTGCTTTCAAACTAGCTTCGATAAATTGAACCAGGTCACCCTTCCGCGCGGCCTGTCTCTGGGAAGACACCAGAGCACAATCTTAACGATCCTGGATTCACTCCAAGCTGATCTCACTCAGCTATGGCTTCAGTAACGGTATTTTTTATCGTTGGCCTCCGCGCATGCCAGAATATCCTCCTGTTCACTAAGCTGTGCAAGGAGCGACTTCGCGCTCCGCTGTTGATGTCATGCCCCCGGTCGCGCTGCGCTTATCGGGGCTACGAATAGCGGCCCGGATAAGGCGTTTACGCCACCAGCCGGGACGAGCGTCAGGCGCCGCCGCCGGTAACTTCACCGGCAGCCGCACGGCGTTTGCCCACACTACAGGCCGCGGCAAAGGCGATAACGACCATCACCGCCACGCAGCCGAGGGTCCATTCGCCCATCTGCGAGAAGAAATGTTGATAGGCAGCAATCGCCGTGTCGCTAATTTGCGATTCGGTGGTTTGCTGCGCCACCACGCCCGCCAGCCAGTTGGCCACCGCGCCAGTGGCCAGCATATAGATCCCGGTCAACACCCCGGTGACGCCGGGCATGTTCAGACGGGTGATTTGCGCCATCGCCACCGGGTCGATAAACAGTTCGGCAAAGCCCATCATCGCCAGCCCGGCGACCATCATGCCCATCGAGGCCTGGCCGTCAGCCGCGCCGTGGCGGGCATTGAGCGCCAGCAGCATAAAGCCGCCGCCCATCAGCAGCAGGCCGAAAGCGAATTTCAGCCAGACGCGCAGCACCGAACGCACGCTGCCTTCCGGGCGCATCAGCCACGCCAGCACCACGCCGGCCGCCATCACCGCCACCGCGTTGACCGACTGGAACAGCGCGGTTGGCACGTCCCAGTTCAGCAGGCGACGATTGACGAAGTGGTCGATAAACAGGCTAATCGAGCTCCCGCCCTGCTGCGCCAGCACCCAGAACAGCGTTCCGGCGAGCATCAGCAGGACGATCTGCCACAGCGCGCGACGATGCTCCGGGGCTTTGATCATGATCCGCGCCACCATCTGGGCGGCGAACAGGCAGACGATCGCCAGCAGATAGCCGGACCAGTTGTTTTGCAGCAGCAGCGTGAAGAACACCGGCGCCAGGCACAGCATCACCAGCAGCCAGCCCCAGGTCGGCAGCACAAATTTCACTGCCCGCAGCGCCGGTTTATCGACGCCGCGGGTATGCCGGAAATGGCGGCTGCCGCTTAAGAAAATCATCAGGCCGATAAACATGCCGATCCCCGCCAGCGCAAAGCCGATATGCCAGCCGTACCACTGCGCCGCCAGTCCGCAGGCGATGGGCGCGGCGATCGACCCGACGTTGCCGGCGGCGTACAGCAGCGAGAAACCGCCGTCGCGACGCGGGTCGTCGTGAGCGTACAGTTCGCCGAGCAGGCAGCTGATATTGGATTTGAACAGGCCGTAGCCGCAGATGATGATCGCCAGCGCGACGTACAGACTCCATGCGGAGGTCGACTCGACGCCCAGCACCACGTGGCCGAGGGTCATTAACAGCGCCCCGGCAATCACCGCCGTGCGGTTGCCGAGCAGGCGGTCGGCAAGCCAGCCGCCGAGAATAGGGGTAACGTAAACTAAAGATGCGTAGGCGCTGAACAGACTGATGGCATGGCTGTCGTCAAAGCCAAGCTGGTGGGTGAGATAAAGGATGAGTAAGGCACGCATGCCGTAAAAGCTGAAGTACTCCCAGATCTGGATCGCAACGATGTAGTAAATCGCGCGCGGCTGTGAGGGTGTTTTCATAGGTTCTCCTTGCAGCGTGAAAAAAGGGAAGTGGCAAGCCACTTCCCTGGTGTGCGTCTATTACTTGTTGTTTTCTTCTTTCAGCACTTTAACGGTGTAACGACCATCCGCCTGACGATAGGCGCCGTGGATATCGGTTTCGAAGCCCGGGTAGTGGGCGCCGATTTCGCACAGCATCTGCAGGAACTCCAGCACCGGGCGGCTTTCTTCGGTGATCATTTCACCCGGCATCACCAGCGGCACTCCCGGAGGATACGGCAGGATCATGTTGGCGTTGACGCGGCCGACCATCTCTTCGAGATAAACCTCTTCAGTCTGACCGTGCAGCTCTTTCTGGAACGCGGCATACGGGGTCATCACCATCGATGGCAGCACTTCAAACGCGCGGAACATCAGGTCCGGCAGGTTGTGATGCTCAATCAGTTTGTGAATGTTCTGCGCCAGGTCCTGAATACGCATGTTTTCATAGAATTCAGGATCTTCACGGTACAGCGACGGCAGCATGTTTTTCACCCGCAGGTTCAGGTCGAACGCGCGTTTGAAGTCGGTCAGCGCACGCAGCAGGCTCAGCGCTTTGGTTTTGTCGATACCGATGCTGAACAGGAACAGCAGGTTGTACGGACCGGTTTTCTCCACCACGATGCCGTGTTCGTCGAGATATTTCGCCACGATGCTCGCCGGAATACCGAAGTCATCCATGGTGCCGTCTTTCTTCATCCCCGGCGTCAGCAGCGTGACTTTGATCGGGTCGAGGTACATGTGCTCGTTATCGATGTTTTTGAAACCGTGCCATGCACTGTCGGAACGCAGCGGCCAGCATTCAGCGCCATCGATATGCTCCGGCTGCCAAACGTCGAAGAACCAGCCGTCAGACTCGCCTTTCAGACGTTTGATCTCTTTACGGAACTTGATGGAACGTTCAATAGAGCCGTCGATCAGACGCTTACCGGCGTTACCCTTCATCATCGCCGCCGCGGTTTCGGTGGACGCCACGATCCCGTAGTGCGGGGAAGTGGTGGTGTGCATCATGTAGGCTTCGTTGAAGGTCTCTTCGTTTACGTCGCCTTTCACGTGGATCATCGACGCCTGGGAGAATGCCGCCAGCAGTTTGTGCGTGGACTGGGTTTCGTAGATCACTTTCCCTTCGACGCGGCCGCCGCTCATCCCGCATTTGCCTTCATAGATCGGCGAGAAGTTGGTGTAAGGCACCCATGCGGAGTCAAAGTGGATGGATTTCACATCCAGGGTTTTCTTGATGAAGTCGGTGTTATACAGCAGGCCATCATAGGTCGAGTTGGTGATCACCGCGTGTACCGGCCAGGTCGCGTTCGGCGTCTCTTTCACACGCTTGGCGATAGTCGCGTGCTGAAATTCGCTCTGCGGAATACCGCCGAGGATACCGTAGGCGTTACGGGTCGGACGGAAGTAGATCGGCGTAATGTCGCTCATCATCATCAGGTGAGTCAGCGATTTGTGGCAGTTACGGTCAATCAGCACGGTGCTGCCGGCCGGCGCGGAGTACATGCCGACGATTTTGTTAGCAGTAGAGGTACCGTTGGTCACCATGTAGCTGCGTTCTGCGTTAAAGACGCGAGCGATATACTCTTCCGCTTCTTTGTGCGGGCCGCTGTGGTCCAGCAGGGAACCCAGTTCAGAAACCGAAATGGAGATATCGGATTTCATGGTGTTGGAACCAAAGAAATCATAGAAGATGCTGCCTACCGGGCTTTTCTGGAACGCGGTACCGCCCATGTGGCCAGGGGTACAGAAGGTGTATTTGCCTTCACGTACATATTTGAACAGCGCTTTGGTCAGCGGTGGCAGAATGGTGTCGATGTATTCGTCAGTGTTCTGTTTGATTTTGTTCGCGATATCTTCCGCAGCGCCCAGCGCATATTCGAAGAAGCGAACCTGCATGCGCAGATCGTTCAGGCTAACGTCCAGAGTCGAGTAGGTGTTAGCGAACGCGTACAGCGGCATGTACTCGTTCATTTTGCTGATTTCTTCGCACAGTTCGAGATTGTATTTATCCCAGTCGAAGATCACGCCGCACAGACGAGAGTTGTTTTCGATAAGTTTTAATAAGTCGTCACGGTCGTTCGGGTAGACAATACGGAAGTCCAGGCGTTCGAGAGCACGATGCAGTTCACGGATGGGTTCTTCTTTGAAGTAAACACCCATGTGATTCATGATTGCAATAACGTTCATAGTCAAATCTCCAGATGTAGAAAGCCCCTCCCGTCGCGTGATGACAGGTGATGGAAGGAGCCTCAGGAAAAAGGGTTACTGATTAGTGCGCGTTAGCGGGGCTGTTGTTATCCGTTGCGTTGTTCTGGCGCTGGTGCATTTTGCGACCGTAGAACATCAGGATAATCAGGCTAACGATAAAGGTGCCGGCCAGTTCGAAGGAGCTTGCGCCCATCAGCGCGATGAAGCAGAACACGCAACCCAGTACCGAACAAATCAGGCTAACGAAGTTACGAATGTTGATGCCTTCGAAACGAATCAGGTCAACACAGGAGTAGAAGTAAGGCAGCATGGTCAGCAGTACCGCGATACCGGTCAGTTCGCCGAACAGGTCAGAAGCTTTACCACCGGCGGAGTTCATCAGGGTAATCAGCACCATCAGCGCGGTCATTTTCACCGCCGCCAGCAGCAGGCCTTTTTTCGGGATACCGTTGCTATCGACTTCGCCATACACTTTCGGGAAGTTACCGTCGTTGGCGGCACGTACACCGGCCTGGCCAACCAGCATCATCCACGAGCCCAGAGAAGTCAGGCAAGCGAAGGCGGTGAAAGCGGAAACCATCGGAGCAGCCCAGCCGCCGAGAATGGTAGAGGCGCTAATCGCGAACGGCGCACCGGACGCAGCCATCTGAGAAGCAGGATACATACCGGCGATAACCTGAGTCGCGGCGATATAGACAATACCGGCCATCGCAGTACCCAGCATGGTTGCCAGCGGTACGGTGCGTTTCGGGTTTTTCACCATCCCGGTACTCACGGCGGCGGATTCGACGCCAACAAAGGCCCACAGGCAGAGCAGGATACTTTTAATGACCGCGTGGCTATCGGTGGTGCTGGAGGTGTTCCAGTTCGCCTGATAGGTGGCGACATCAAACCAGTGCCAGCCGACAACCGCGGTCATGACCACTGGAATAAGCACCAGTACCAGACCAATAGTGGTCAGACGGCTGACCCAGGTCCCGCCGAGCATATTAACGAAAGTAAAGATCCACACGATGGCAATACAGGCAATACCTGCTGGCACCGGGTTATTTAAAATTGGGAAGAACGTTGAGAGATAAGAAACTGCGGTAATCCCGATGGCCAGGTTACCAATCCAGTTTGCATGATAATAAAGCACACCGGTCTGGAAACCGAATGCGGGAGATATTTCCCCGGCGTAGGCAATTGGACCACCCTGTTGCGGGTTCTTAGTGGCCAGTCGGGCATAAACATAAGCCAGAGACATCGCACCAATAATTGAAATTACCCAGCCCCAAATGGCAATACCACCGATGCTGGCCAGGTTCGCAGGTAATAATGCAATACCGCTCCCCATCATATTACCGGCGACGACACCGGTACAGGCAAATAGCCCGATCTTCTTGGCAGAACTCATGGTTGTTTTTCTCCTAAGTTTATTTGGGAGGTACAGATCATGATACAGAACCATTAATTGACCCGACCAACTGCCAACAAGATTACTGATTTGTACGAGATAAGTCCTAAAGATAAAGTGAAATAACAACAAACATCAGACAAATGATATTTTGACCTTTTTCGCTTAACATATAAACATGACAACAGGGTGTCAGAAAAAGATAAACATCGTTTAATTACATGTAGTTAGAGCGGGAGGCAAGTGTTACTGAAGTGTTATTCAAAGCCTCCTGAATGCTAAATACAAATAACAACAGGAGACTTCATGAGAAACATAAATTTAACCTCACCATGCCCAAAACCTTGCGCATGATGAGGGTTTACTTATTCTGAAGAGAGGAAATTGTCGAGATACGGTACCACCCGATTAACTGATGTCTGGAAAACACCGTTTTCAATCCAGTACAGGGTATCCCCGCCGGGCCGTAAATTAAACGCAGTGATGTAAGAATCGGCAGCCAGTCGGTTCTCTCCTTTCATCTCATAGACTTTGCCTAACAGCACATAATTCAGCCACGACATCTCTAAATCAATCGCACTGTTAATCGCGGTATTCGCTTCGTCGACTTTACCCTTACCCAACGAATCTACCGCTTTTATTTGATAATAAATCGCCATGTCTTTAATACCCGGCATCTCCCCTACCCGCTCAACCTCACTGTAGAGGGCAGCCAGCTGTTTATCGTCCAGCGGCTGCTGCGAATGGCGTAATACATCCACCAGCGTTTTTTCGGCATAGGCGTAAATAAAATCCGGCGCCCGCTTAATCACATCATCCAGCAGGCTACTGGCTTTACTTAATGAATCGACATCGCCCTTCATTAACAGCTGATGCGACTGGTAGAAATAGGTTAACGCCACGCTCTGCGAGGGCTGATATTGCCTGAGCATCGCCTGCATCCGCGCCGGCCACGGTTGCGTCAGGGCATCCGACAGGCTGTTCATCAGATCGTTCTGAATGGTCAGCTGGTTGTCGTTGGTCACAAAGTAGCGTTTATCCAGCATCGTCGAGCTGTCGGCGTTATCCACCAGCTGGACCGACATAAAGCACTGCTGCGCCCGATAGTGGCGCTGATTGACGAACTCAATGGTCAGCGTTTTCCCGGAGCTGCTCGGCTCATTGATGTTGTAGTCCGTTTTGTCATGCACCATAAAGGTCGAGAAGGTGTTCAGCGAGGTGGTGATCAGGCTGGCCAGGCCGACCGCGTAAGAGTGCTGCGACGACCAGTTGGCGCAGGAGTTACCATTGACCAGGTGGATATCGATATCGCGCGGATTGAGCAGCAGGCGCGCCTTGTTGACCGGCGGCCGCGACTCCATGCTCGACAGCGCCACCAGCGCCACACAGGTGCCCAGCGCCAACAGGAACAGCCCCCACACCAGGGCGGTGGTGAGGCGTTTGCGGGCCGATGGCGCGCTGGCGACAGCGGGAGCCGCCGCCGGCGCTGTCACCGGCGCGGTAAGATCGGCGGAGGAGTCGGGGGCTTCTGGCGGCCCACCGGCAGCCGGTGGCACGGGAATAGCGGTCGACGACGAAGGCGTCAGCGCCTCCACCTGCGGGGCGAGTTCCTCCCCCTCCTCGGTGCACCAGATCACCGGCACCGTGAGCTTATACCCCCGTTTGGGTACCGTCGCGATGTACTCAAGGCTAACGTCGTCGCCGTCTTTGAGCGACTTGCGCAGTTCGGAAATACTCTGCGTGACGACGTGGCTGGTCACAACGTTCCGGGTCCAGACGTTTTCGATAAGCTCGTCCCGGCTAAGCACTTCCCCCGGATGGCGGGCAAAAAAGACCAGAAGATCGATTAAACGCGGTTCAAGGGTAAGCTGGCGCCCCTTCCTGCTGATTTGGTTTACAGAGGGGGTTACCAGCCATTCACCGACGCGAACAACAGGTTGTAGCATACAAGAAAGCCCCAGACAAAAAGGGAAAGGCGCGATGATAACACATTTGTCCTACCTATTTTTGCCAGGGGTCACTCCCTCAGGCATTAGGTCAGAATTGGCTTTTTATCAACAATAAAAAGCAATAATTCATTAACATCGTGATCATGAAATTTATATATAGCGATAAAAACGCATTTCCGCTGCCGCAATTGCCTAAGGCAATTCCGATGGCAGAAAAAAAATGAGCCCGGAGGCTTAACGCGCTCCAGGCTCAATGCGTCGCGCGCCGCTACGGCACGCTTTTAAAAAGGTTATTTATACACTTCCGCTGTGGCTTCGAAGTTTGGACCATGCTCGCGCGCGGCGGTAATCACGTAATATTTTCCGCCTTTCTCATCGGCCAGCTTAGAGAGCTGATCGTGCAGATCGGAAGGTGAAGAGAACTCGCCACCGGACGGCCCTACCGAGATCGGTCCGACCTTGGTCAGTTTGAAGTGTTTCACTTCTTCTTTGGTGATCAACTGTGCGGCGGACGCGCCAAATGCAACGGCGGAAAGGGCTAACGCGACTATCACTTTTTTCATCCTGCAATCTCCTTGGAATTAGCCTTCAGTCAGGCTCTTTCAGTATAGACGGCGATTTACTGAGCGTGCTACCGATGCGCTTATTTTTCGGCCGAAGCGTTCAGTAACGCGGCGGTACCCCTTCCGGGCGAGTCTTAAAACGCCGGTGCAGCCACATATATTGCTCGGGCGCCATCAGTATGCACTGTTCGATAATCTGATTCATCCAGGCCGCCGTGACCTCGGCGCTCGCCAGCGGCGGCGTGCGCTCTGGCGTCAGAGAGATCAATTCATACCCCATGCCGTTGGGCTTGCGCCGCGGAACAAACGGCACAATCGTCGCCCCGGACATTTTCGCCAGCATCCAGGTGCCGGTAGTGGTCGCCGCCTGCTCGACGGCAAACAGCGGGGCAAAAACGCTGCTGGCCGGGCCGTAATCGTGATCTGGCGCGTACCAGAGGATCTCCCCCTCTTTCAGCGCCCTGACCATCCCTTTCAGATTTTTTCGATCCAGCATGGTCTTGTTCGAACGCAAGCGTCCCCAGGTCTGCAGCCAGTCAATCAGCGGGTTATCATTGGGCCGGTAGACGCCAATGCCCGGGGTAAACATGCCATACATTCGCGCCCCCATTTCGAGGGTCAGAAAATGGATACCGATCAGTAAGATGCCCTGCTTTTGTTCCAGAAGCTCCACCACCTCGTTAACGCCGCTGGTCTCGGTCCAGCGCGCCACCCGGTGCGTCGGCCAGAACCAGGCCATGCCGGTCTCCATCAGCCCCATGCCCAGCGATTCAAAGTTTTTCACCAGCAGCGCCTCGCGGTCGGCGGCGCTCATCTCGGGAAAGCAGAGTTCAAGATTACGTCTGGCAATCCGCGCGCGGCTTTTCATCACCCGCATTGCCAGCCGCCCAAGCGCCGTTCCCAGACGGTAGATCACCGGATACGGTAATTGCACCAGCAGCCACAAAAAGCCAATTCCCAGCCACAACAGCCAGTAACGCGGGTGCAAAAGCGCGCGGGAAAATTTGGGTAAATTTGACATAGTAATCCTGTTAATTCACTCAATAATAGCTGAGCAAAAACCGCGAAATAAAGTAGCGGATCCTGCATGTTATATTTTTCCAATTCGTGCGGTAATACTCAGACACAAAGGGCGTTATTATACGTCGCTCCTTGAGTAATTTCAGCCCTTGCGATGACGGCTACTCTATTATTAGGCAGATCGCGTAAAATTTCCTGTTTAATGCATAAATAAATAAACCTAACCTCTACGGCGCGGCCGATTGTCGATAAAATCGCCAGTACATTTGCCTCAGCCTCTCGACCAGTGCCTCGTTTACTCACGCTCTATTATGGCGATAGCAAACGCAAACAGGCCGTTCAGCCCGGTCTGATATGGCCAGCATGCGGTTATTTGTGACTGGGGCAAAGGTTAAGCATCGACATTGCGGATCCTTTTCCCAGATATGCTACGTTTACAGCGCTCATTCGACGCAAGTGCCTTTGCCGACGTCGCCGCTTTCAGAAGCCATAGTGAGAAGGAACTATGACAATGAATTATCAATTAGTGAAGCAAGTCAGAGAAAATAGCCCATTAAGAAAAAGCTTCATTGACCTTGCCGTTAAGACTTTTGATCTGTCTTTTGAAGAGTGGTATCAGCAAGGTTACTGGACCGACGCCTATATCCCCTACGCCTTTGTCGAACGCAATAAAGTTATCGCTAACGCCTCGGCCAATATCATCGACCTGCGCTGGCAGGGCGAGCCCCGGCGTTATATTCAGATTGGCACCGTGATGACCGAACCGGACCACCGTAATAAGGGATTAGCCGGCCAGCTTATCCATCACATCCTGCAGGACTGGCAGCAGGAGGCGGACGCCTTCTTTTTATTCGCCAATCCCACCACGGTGGATTTTTACCCCAAATTTGGCTTCACCCGCAGCGAAGAGCATCAATATATTATGCCGGTTTCCCCGCGAGCCGGTGATTTTCGTAAACTGGATATGGACAGCGCTGACGATGTCGCCCTGCTCCGCCATTACTATGAAAAATCCAACCCGTTCTCACCGCTGCGGGTGGAGCATAACTTTGGCCTGCTGATGTTTTACTGCTCAGCCTTTATGAAGCATTTTGTTTATTACTCGGCAAAAAATGAGGCAGTGGTCATCGCCATGCAAAACGGTCCGGTGCTGATCTGCTTTGACCTCTTCTGCGAGGAGGGTAAGAGCCTGTCGACGCTGGTCAACGAACTGGCCGATGACCATGTTTACCAGGCCATCCTCGGTTTTACCCCTAATGAAGACCGGCTCGGCGAGTATGAGAAAATAGAGGGAGAAGATATCCTCTTCGTCTATGACCAGAAGGAAAACCTGTTTAAAGACAGGAAGTTGATGTTTCCTTTACTGGCGCATGCCTGACGACGCCACGCCGTCAGGCCGATCAGTTATAAGTCACCACGAAGGTCGCGCTGGCGTTCGCCTCGCCCGCAGTCACTGCGGGCTGCGTCTGGATATAGCGGGCCTGATAGGATAAACGATAGTTCGTCTGACTGCCTTTATTCCCGGACCAGACCTGGCTCACCTGGTTTAGCGGCACCAGCGCGCCGCCGGCACTGAGGATTTGCACGCCAAGTCCGGATGCGCCTTCAGGTTGGTCATCGATTTTAATCACCTCGTTGGCGGCGACAGCGCTGTCCACCGTCGCGTTAAACTGCATAAACACGCTGCCGACATTTTCACAGTTCGTCAGGTTGATGTTAAAAGGAACCGGGGCGGTGGTGCTGTTGAGCCCGATAAACGCGGTTTTGTTATGCCGTCCGAGGAAGACGTTAATGTTTTTACTGTCGTCAGTAATCTTGCAGGTGGGTGATTTGACCTGAATACAGAGCCCACTGACGCTAAAGCGCATCGCCTGTACTCCGCCAAGATAAATATCGCCAAGGTAATCGTTAAGGCAATACTCGCCCGGCGGCGGTAGACCGCCGTTATCGGCAATCCGCCAGAAATAGATGGTCGGTTTTTTATTTTCCGCCTGAAATGCGCGCTGGCCGGAAAATACCGGCGCTGAGGGCCAGGCCGTGAACAGGGGATCGAAATTAATGCCATCCTGTTCCCCCATCTGGAAGCTGTAACCAATGCCCGGCAGGCGGTCGATGCTGTAGATATCCCCGGGCTTGCCGTCTCCCGCCGGGCCGACCCGTGAGCCGCCGATGCTCTGAAACCCGCCGGGCTCGCTGCCGCTGCAGGCGATCTCCCAGCGTTCGTTATTAGTGATAATCATCCCTCCGTAGCTGTATAGCAGGGAGCCGATGGGGCGATTGCTGACGTCAAGGTTGATACTGGCCTGGCTGACGTTCACTGAATACTCGATAGTTTTGCCACTGACCATCTGGCAAGCTGCCGACAGCGAGGCGCAGTATCCGCCGGCCAGCAGAAGCGGTACCCCTGATGCGATGATTTTTTTCATATTACTTCTCCTTTATTCCCGGCCGGCAGACCTGATGCGGCGTACCGCGGCTAACCTGTTGCGCCGCGTCGCCGCGGATGGCATAGGCCAACCGGCAGCGTTGCCCGCTGCGTTCGCCCCATACTACCGAGACGCTGCCGTCGGCCTGCGGCACCCGGGCATACAGCAGCCCGCCCTGACCGACGGCGCCAACCGCCCGACCGCTGTCGTCAAACACCTCCGCGCCCAGCGGGGGCGCCGCGCCATCCGGCAGCGTGACATGGGCAAACCAGGGATAGCCGGTACGCGTGACAAATTTGACCTTCACCGCCGCGCCCGAATCGGGCACCACCGTCGTGCTGCTGGAGACAATCTCCACATGGTCGTTCAGACCCTGCGGATCGAGATCCAGCCAGTTATCGGTAAAGGGATCGAGGTAAGGGATGATCGTAAAACCCTGGCGGTTTATTGGCTGTCCGAGGCGGTTTGCCACCCGAGCGCCCGCCGCGCCGGGCGCTTCCACAATGGCGAAGGTTTCCCCCAGTTCGGGGGTGGCGGTCATTCCGCCCTGATGCGCCACCAGGGCGCCCGATGCCCCCAGCGAGTACTGCTGCTGGTGGCGACCGGCGCTGGCGCTGGCATTCAGGTACGCATAATCCGTACGCAGGCTACCGTTGCCCCCAACGCTGGCCTCGTGCGGGTTCTCCCGCGGCATGTCGTAGCTGGCGGTCAGGCCATAGCTAAAGGCATTTTTCTCGCCAGCGCTGCCGGTATAGCTGGACTGCAGCTGGCTGCCGTAGCTCTTATCATGGTTAAAGCGGGTAGTCAGGCTGCCCGCCTGCCCGAAGGGCAGCGAAAAGGAGATGCCCACCACCTGATTATTGCGGTGATGAATATCCTGACTCTGCTGGGCGTACAGGTAGTAATTGAGCTGACCATAGCGGTTGGCGTACCCCAGCTGATAGGAGCGCCAGCGGTGGTGGCGGACATCCTCACTCCAGATTCCGTTAAACGACAGGCTGCCGCTGCCGGCCTGCTGAGACAACGTCGCGCTGTAGCGGGTCATCTCCCGCCAGTCGTTGGGGTAACGGTCGTGCTCCCGGACGGCGTCGCGAATGGAACGATAGTTGCCGTCGTTGCTGTGGCTCATCGAGACCAGCATCCGCGTATCGGACGCGAAGGATTTTGATGCGGATACCCGCCAGCGATACCCCTCCTGCCAGCCGCGTTCCCTGCCCTTCGCCGCAGAACGGGAAAGATCGACCGCCAGCGCCCCCCAGTAGGTATTGAAGGCGCTGCCGACCAGCGTCGAGTAATAATCCGTCGTCGCGTTGGCGCCGGTATAGCCGCTGACATAGTCATTGAAGCCGTACTGCACCGTGGCTTCGCCAAATCCCGGCCGCCCGGCGATCCCGTCCTCATCCAGATAGCCCAGCGACAGGTCATAGTAGACCGCGCCTGCCCGCACCAGGCCAGGCAGCGCGGCGTACGGCACGGTAAAGGTCTCCTGACTGCCGTCCGCCTCATGGATCGTTACCTGTAAATCGCCGCCGGCGTTGGTGGGATAGAGATCGTCAAAGGTGAATTTGCCCGGCGGAACCGTGGCCTCGTACAACAGGGCGCCGTTCTGGGTGACCGTCACGCGGGCATTGGTGCGCGCCACGCCGCTAACCGACGGCGCAAAGCCGCGGCGGGAGCCCGGCAGCATGCGCACATCGGTAGCCAGCCTGCCGCCGATAAAACTGACGCTGTCAAAGAAGGTTCCGTCGGTCCATCCCTGACCCAGCCGTAACGTGGACGCCCAGTTCACTACACTTCTCTCAGCCCAGGTGGCAATGCTATCCCAGTGTGTATTCCCCTCCTGCGCCTGGTAGCTGGACTGGTGATGTAAACGCCAGCCAAAGGCGCGCAGGCTGGCATCCAGCCCGAGATAATGATGGCTGCTGCTATCCCCGTCGACGATGCTCTGATAGCTGTTGGCCTGATAGCGCAGCACTGCGGCGGGCACGCCGCTATCCACCTTCTTCAGGTTCACCGCCCCCCGATAATGGGGTTGCAGCAGCGCCTGGGGCATATTCACCCGCAGGACGTTTTCCCCGCTGTCATACTCCCAGCCGATCGCCTTATTGATCTGCGAAAAGCGCAGGCAGGTGGCCGCCGCCGGCCACTGGGCATCCTTCAGCTGCAGGGCGTCGAACAGCGAGGGCGAGATGCAGGGCTCAAGCTGGCCATCGCGTTCCTGGATAACAAACGTTTCTTCCGCCAGGTCCCGGCCATTCACCGAGAGCGTGCTGCGATACTGTCCGGTGTGCAGCGGATTACCGTATTGATATTTCTGGAGATCAACCTGCGCGGCGCCGTGCAAATGGGCGCGGTTAAAACTAAACGCCTCTGCCGCCCATGCCTCCTGCCAGGGAAGGAGCAGCATCAACCCAAACTTGATCTCCCTGAGTTTCATAATAATGTCCTTACTGAGGATAATTATGATTCACTACCGCGCCGTAATCATTGATGGTGGTGAAGCTGAATTTCTCCGGCAGCGTACGCAGCGCGACCTCTTTAAGCGCGATCTCCAGCGAGGAAAAAGGGGCGACCATGCCAGCGGACTGTTTTTGTCCGTTAAGGGTGATGCTGTCGATGGTGATATAGCGCGATGAGGCATTGCTCACCCGCAGCCTATTGCCCGTGGGAGCCAGCGCCCAGCGCAGGGCATTCTCCGGCGCCATTTTTTCCGCCGCCACGCCTGCCGGACGGTAAAACAGCTTGATACGCGACCGTATCGCGAGCTGGAGGTAATTGATTGCCGTGCCGTTTTTCGGCTCAGGTGGGATGTCCAGCAGATTAAACCAGAACAGCGACTCCCGATCCTGCGGCAGACGGCTGCCGTTGAACACCAGGCGCCAGCTTTGACCCTTTCCCGGCTCGATACGCACAATCGGCGGCGGCACAATAAACGGCGCCGAATCTTTTTCCGGTTGATTTTGCACGCGGCCATCGTCGACCCAGACCTGCGTCAGAGAGGGGGTCTCCCCCATATTGGTGGCCCGGACGGCGATCTCTTTTTTGTCGCCGGGAAAAATAATCCGTGTGCCGTCAATAACCATGCTGGCGTCCGCCGAGGGTAAAATGCAGGACAGCAGCCATGCCAGAACCATACGCCGCATATTCACCTCCTCCTTGCCGGGTGGATAAACGGCCCCTGAGCGGGGCCGTGGACAGGGTTTACGGATAGACCACCGTAAAGTTGACGTAGGTAGCGACTTTTCCAGCCGTAGCGGCGTCGGTCGCATAGTAGCGGGCATAGAAAGGCAGCGAGGCGGAACCATCCTGCTCAGCCACCGCCACCGGGATCACGTCCGGGCGAGCAATGGTGCCGTCTGCAGCGACCGCCGGGGTCTCCGCGAGGTTAATCGGCGTAAACCGGGTGTTCAGCAGTTCCACATCGACGTTTTCTGCTTCCGTGCCGTCAGACAGGGTATTTTTTAGTCGGCCCTCCGTGGAAACGTATTGATCTTTCTCGAAGTACACCGAGACATCAGCCCCTGGGGTGCAGCTCGTCAGATCGATGGTGAAGGGAACCACGCCCGCCGTCTCACCCGCGCTGCTGAGCGCTGAACGCTGGACCGTCGGCAGGGTCACCGTCTTATCTTTATTCACTACCGTACAAGTATTTTCGATGACTTCACCATTAAAGGTGACTTTGCCATCAGCAGCCTGTGCCGCTACCGGAGAAAGCATCATCATCACCACGAAAGATGCCATTCCTCTGCTGTATTTTTTCATATTTACTCCTCATCACCACGCTTATGGAGAATCGTTCAGGAAATACCCCTGGCGTACTTTATACGTACAATTTATTAATGCTCAGTCCATTGGATTAACCAGTTATCTTTTAACCCCTTCCCTGCACTGACATCCTACTCACTTCATTGTTTATTATTCAAATTCGCCACCAGGACCATTTCTACTTTTTATAGAAAAGTCTTAACGCCACTCTGAAAAAGAAATAAAACAAATGCACAATAAAAGCATAACTTATTGTAAATAAATGATAATTTTTATTATATGTTTTCCATAAAATATTCGCAAAATGCGATCTAAATATCTCACCCTCATTATTAACCACCTCCTCCCACGTTCTCCCCCCTCGATTGAAAGCGCAGGGAGTATGTTATTTCAGACGGGTATTCTCTACAGTAAATTGTCGAATCAGGCAGGACAGCATGCACAGCGTATTTATGCCAGGAGGTCATTATGTTGATCTGCATTGCGGATTCAGAATATTTTAATATTGCGCTGAAGGCGTATATTAATGAACCAAACAGCAAGCCTCTGGATATTAAAGAAATGCTCTGTTACCCGTTTAGCGGACAGAGTGAGATGTTCTATACTTTTTTTGCGACCGATGCCGGAGCCCGGTTAAGCACCATCCTTATTGATTACAGCAGCGTCAGCATCGAAGTACTGCAGGTCGCGCTCAGTTTAAAATCGTTTAATCCCCTGATCCGGATCTTTATTTTTGCCAAATCAGGCTACCCGTTGAGCGAGCTCGAAAGCAGCCTCGCCATTGTGCTCGGCGCAGAGTTCATCACCAGTTTTGCCGGGCTCAGTACGGCGCTTGCCCGCGCTCCGCGCTGGACGTCGCCCCCCGCCGACAAGCTCTATATCGCCATACCTGACAGCTATAACCTGACCCGTAAGGAAACTTTTTTAATCAGCCTGTTGATGGGGGGAATGCCGTTGTGTCACGTGGCCAGCACCATGCAGCTCACGATCAAACGGGTCTACTACTACCGTTCACGCGTCCTTAGCAAGCTGGCGGTGAAAAATAACGTGGAACTGATGAACAAAGTTCAGGGGATGGTGTTGCGCCACTACCGACAGGAGACAGGCCATGAAATCGTATCTCTACGCTAAAAATCGCCTTATGTTGATTATCCTGAGCTGGCTAAGCGCAGACGAGGCGTTGCCATCTCGTCACGATTTCCAGCAGACTGAAGCCATCCTCAGCACCCTGCATATACCGTATGTGCTGAAGTCTGACCTTGATCAACTGAGAGCTACGCTACAGCCATTACTCGCCACACCCGGGCCGCAAGCCTGTGAGGTAGGCGCTTTTCTCAGCGCCCTGTTGGCGCTGTATACCCGGTTAACCGAATATACCGCCGTCGAGCACTATCTGCTCTCCCGGCATCTCTAAGTAGCACCCCGCCTGGGCAGGAAGACGCCGCGCGCCTCCTGCCCGTACGCATTACCTTGGGCCAGCAGACTGCTCGCCGCGTCGGGAGACGTAATCCCGATAGCCCTCGCCAACGTAAATCTGCCGTGGCCGGTAGATGGTCAGCGGCGCCTGGTGCATCTCGTTCCAGTGCGCCACCCAACCGACCGTCCGACCGACCGCGGTGACCACCGCAAACATCGACGAAGGCAGATTCATCGCCTTGAGGATCACCGCGGTATAGAAATCCACGCTCGGCGACAGGCCATTGTCCACAAAATAGGGGTCGGTCAGCGCCACGTCCTCAAGGGCCATCGCCACCTGCAGCAAACGGTCGGACATGCCTACCTCCGCCAGTACCCGATGGCTGGTTTCACGCAGGATCCCGGCGCGCGGATCGCGGTGACGGTAGCGCGAGTTGCCAAAACCCAGCCGGCGAAATGCCTGCGGATCGCGCTTCGCCTGGCGCAGAAACGCCGGAACCTGATCGACGCTTTCAATCTCCTCCAGCATTCGCATGCTCGATTCATTGGCGCCACCGTGCATTGGCCCCCACAGCGACGCCAGCCCGGCGGCGACGCAGGCGAATAAATTCGCCCCGGAGGAGCCCGCCGCACGCACCGTGGTGGTCGAGGCGCACTGCCCGTGATCGGCATGGAGCACCAGGATCTGGTTCATCGCCTGCTCGATGACCGGATTCAGAACATATTTCTCCGCCGGGATAGCAAACAGCATCTGCAGGAAATTTCCGGCATAGGAGAGATCGTTGCGCGGATACGCGGCGGGTTGTTCAATGGTGTACTTGTAGCTCATGGCGGCGATAGTGGGCATTTTCGACAGCAGCCGGGTGGCGGCCAGCGCCCGGTGCTGCGGATTTTCCACATCCAGGACATCATGATAGAACGCCGCCAGCGCCCCCACCAGGGCGCACATCAGCGCCATCGGGTGCGAATCGCGACGAAAGCCGCTGCACATGCGGGCTATCTGCTCGTGGACCAGAGTATGGCGGGTGATGGTCTCGCGAAAGGTTTGATAGCTGGCCTCATCCGGCGCGTCACCGTTCAGCATGATGTAGGCCACTTCGAGAAAATCGCACTGGCGAGCCAGCTGATCTACCGGATAGCCGCGGTGCAGCAGCACGCTGTTTTCCGTATCGATCCACGAGATCGCCGACTGGCATCCGGCGGTATTGGCGAAGCCGGGGTCATAGCTGCAGAATCCGGACTGATTTAGCCCGCGCATGTCGACTCCCACCGGCCCCCGCGTTCCCGGCACCTGCGGCAGGGCGATGGGTGGTTGTTGCCCGGCAAAAGAAAGCGTTAACGGTGTAGTGCTCATCCTGTTAGTCCCCCAGCAAGCTTATCAGCGACCTGAAGTCATTCTTCAGGCGGAAAGACCAACATAACCAATGTGATGCCGCTTATTCATTGATGTCATCACTATAACCCTGACAAAGAGAATATTTTGCTGGCCTTCACGGGGAAACAGGCCGTCTTTCCCCAGCCCACCGCCGGATAGCGGCACAAATCGCCAAGGATAAAGGCGATCATCGCTGTCAAAATTTACGCTGAGTAAAGAAAGGATGAAGAAGAGCTACCATGAATTTTGTGCTGTCGATGACCCTCATCTGCATTACCATCGCCTGGCTGATGATGAGCCTGCTGCCGGTGTAGATGCACCGCTAACCGCCACGCCAGTGGTCTGGATAACCCCTCCTTCAATTGATTTCCGCCGAGGTCTTCGCCTCTGAGGTTTCACAAGAGCCATATAAGAAGTACTGGTTGCATATCAGGCTGTTGCGTTTTCCCGCCGAGGGGTAGGCTAAAAGCCCACTGTTAAGGAGGTGATATGTCTGGACTGATCAATCCACATGCGGCCCCGGAAGAAGCAGCCTATGCGCTGCTGATTGAGCTCGTTCGCGCCCAGCGCGTGCCGCAATATGAAGGCGAAATTTCCGGCCTGCTGGCGATGTACGACGAAGCTGTTAAACACTTTAAAGAGAAAGAGACCGAGCGTTAGGCGTGGACATCGTGGTGTGAGGAAAACGTGACGCCTGCGGGAGACGCGCAGGCGTTGGCTGGATAGCGGCTTGCGTCATCAGCTGCCGCGGTAGGTAGAGTATCCGTACTGACTGAGCAGCAGCGGGATATGCAGTTTTTGATTTTGCTTTGTAACATTGAAAATAACCGGAACCACCGGGAAGAACGTATTCATGTTTTGGCTTTTAAAATAGTCACCGGTTTTAAACGTCACTTTATAAACCCCCGGCTCCATATTCTCCGCCTGCGGATAGAGCGATTTAATCCGCCCATCGGCATCCGTTTTACCGGTGGCGATATGCTGCCAGCTCTCCCCCTGCTGTTTATCCAGCTCAATCTGCACCCCCGGTGAAGGGAGCCCGGTTTGCTGATTAAGAATGTGTACGCTGAGCGTCCCCTCTGGCGCCGCCAGCGCGCTGAAGCTGAGCAGAGAAATTACGGAGGCGATAACTAATTTCATAATCGTGACCTTATTGGGCAAGTGAAAGTGCCCTAACTATAGTCAGCGCGGCGGGGAAAAAAATTAAACTTTTTGTTATCAGATTGCGGTTATTCGGCGGGGAAAGGCACAACTGGATGTGCGCTGAAACAGGCCATAAACGGCCTTCTGCACAGGGAAAGTCGGCTAACAGATATGATCTTTTCATCTTGAAAAGCAGACCTTTTCCGGACGGCGGGTAAAGAACGTCCGGGACCTGTCGCTGATGCTTATACCGTGAGCCGATCGTTGTCAGAAGAGGGATTGATTGTATATAGACTTTGGATAAATGTTTGACCAGGATGGGCTCATAGCTTGTCACTAATACGCTCAATTTTACAAGGACTAACCCGATGCCATTACCCGATCGTCTGCAACCAGCCAAAGTAAACCGCCAGAAACTGCAACAGCTAGCGGACATGGCCGAAGAGATACTGTCGCAAATTGATAATGGGGCCAAGGAAGAAGATGCCGGATTGAAAATGTTGATAGATAGCTGGAATAGTCAGGTCATTAACCCATATGCATTCTCTGATTTCCGGGACTTCTCTTCATGGACCAGTGCAAAAGACTTCACCCGGATGGCATTTAATCAAGAAAAATATGTGGCGGATTTAACCTGGGATGAGCTGATTCAGATCATCCAGTTTGTGTGTCAGGCCGAAGGTAAGGAATCTGAACAAAGCTACTCGCTGGGAGTGCTGGAGAAAAACTTTGATGCCAATCCATCCGACCTTATCTACTGGCCAGATGAATGGTTTCAGGATAAAGACATGCTTCATGTCGATTTGACGCCTGAAGAAATCGCCGGATACCTGATGGCAAAATCTGGCCGGCGGCTAAGCGATGCGCCGCAAATCGAGCTGAAGTATCCGATACCTTCAAATACGTAAGGTATATCAGCGCTCAGTTTGTAGATGTTGAAAGAATGGGATAGCGGCAAAATCACCGATCACCTGGATTTATATCAGGCGCCGCTACGCTTTCTCCTTGTCGGAGACTGGGCTTAAACTGCCGCTGGTGTGTTCCGCATCACGGCTTAGGCCAGCTACGTCCTGCTTCTGGTTATCACTGGTTATTTTGTCGCGGCTGACAATCAGGCTCCCCTGACCACGACCCGGCGACGAAGGTGTAGCCCAGGCCACCACTGAGGCTGTTCTGCGTGTTGTCGTAGTGGTCATTGCACCGCAGGCTGGTTATCACCAGGCAGATAATGCGTCGCCTCCATTTTCTGGAATCCAGCAGGAGTAGGAAATCTGGGATCATTATTCATATCCGGCAACTTTCCACCTTGTGAAGGATTTGATTCAACCTGTTTCCAGAACGTTTGCTCATTCAAATCCCTCGGCGCTGTAAATTGTTTACCCGGCTTAGCCGTCGAGATCTTCTCCGCTGCTCTAATCAGTATTGTGTTATCAATAATACCGGCTGCTTTATCCACTAACGATAACGCTTTTTCTGCCGGGATTGACGTCAGCAGAGCCAGCGCGTAATCCTTCGCCTCTTCCGCTGTCAGCAACGCCATTACCGTATCCGAGCCCGGGTTATTACTCAGGATGGTTTTGATAATATCCGCGCTTTCCGGCAAGTCGCCGCGTACGATATCCTTTAACCCGGCCTGTACCTGCTCCGGCGAAAGATTGTTGTCCTGCGCATACTTCACCCAGGATGTGGCTGCCTGTCCGGTTTCCGTCATCCCTTTTGGCAGACTCAGCGAGTTAGTCTCAACAACAATCCCAACCACAAAGGCTGGGATCTTTTCGACATAGATCAAAATCCCTTTACTTTAAAAAGGCGGAATAATGCGAGTCCAATGCCTCCAATGCTTCCACCATAAAGTCCTAATTTCGCTCCGTGCAAAACATCCTGCCAAGTTGTATTAAAACCATCGCCAAGCAGCCACAGTAACAACGAAAAAAAAATCTTTCCGCATACAGATAATGCGATCATGAATAAAATCGTAGCAACTAAGAGAAATAGAGACTGAACACATCTAACTCGGAGATCATTTTTCATTTTTATCTCCTATTTTTTTTATTACCTGTTCAGCTCCTTTACCGCCTCCCTCTGATATTACTGAAGCTCCAATATTACCCATATTGCCTGGAAGCTTACCAGGCAACATCTCCTTAGAGATCCCCAGCTGACCTTTAATTTCGGTATATTTCAGCAGGTCAGGATTAAACTTAGGATCCCAGCCGCCGGTTAGCCATTTACCAGCCGCATTTGTGCCTGAAGAGATTAGTTTGCCTCCCCAGTAACCGCCAGCAGAACCCAGACCATTAGTAATTGCTCCTGTTAAAGGATTGTCACCGTTGATCTGATTGGTTAGCGCGCCACCGGCTGCATTCCAGCCCACTGTTCCCCATAAGCCATTCCCTATGCTTGCAACGTTTATCCAGCCAGCAACAACAGAGTTACCTGTACTCTTCTGGCCGCTGTTGTCGACGCTCATCGACAACAAAAGTGGGCGCTCCGCTGTCGCCGTCAGGTTAACGATGGAGCCGCCAGGTTTTTCGCCCGGCTGGATTTCAATTTGCACAGGCGTCGCGCGCGTGCGGTTAATCTGCTCCATCCCCTGTTCGATATCACGCAGGTTAAGAATATGGCCTTCCAGCCCTGGAAACGCCATTGTTAACTCACGTTTAGCCGCCCCTTCCATGGTGATTTTTTCGAGCTTTCCTTCAAGAATAGCCAGATGTAATACCCCGGAACGTAAATCCTGCTCGGTCAGAAAAGCGCGGCTGGTAATATATCCCCGACTGATATACCAGTCGGAAATAATATTTACGAGTTTAGTAATACGCGCAATATCCATGCACTGCCCAAGCCAGGGCTGGACTATTTTTTGCTGCTGACGCGGATCAATAAGCGTCGCGCCATCTAACGCGATGCGATGGATAGAAAAACAGGGACCATCAGAGGCTTCAGCCTGCGCAGGCATCGCCGCGTGAAGGCTTGGCGTGGCGCGCTCCAGCGATTCACGTTGCTGCTGGTTCTGACGCAGTAATTGTTGCTGCTGTTGCTCAACGCTGTCGCGATCGGCTGGCGATAAAAAAGCGGCGTAGGTGGTCAGACTCAGCGTCATTAGTCCCAGAGCCAAATACAGAGATTTCATCCGTGTTCTCGTTATTACTTAACGTGCAGTGCAAAAACATATTCCATTATATGTTGCGCGGATTTAAGCATGAAACTTACGGTATGTGAACATGAAATAATGAATGAGGATCGTTTTTAGGATAATGGCTTTTGCGCAGCAAAATAGACGGCAGGGGAAAATAACGAATGTATTAACACGTAGTTGAAATATGTTTTTCAACCGCAATAGCACAGCCAGGTTACAGGATAGGGAAAATGGTGTCCGGTACGAAAAAACAGCAAGAGGATAAGAAGCTGATATTGAATGGCACGCCCTACAGGATTCGAACCTGTGACCTACGGCTTAGAAGGCCGTTGCTCTATCCAGCTGAGCTAAGGGCGCCCTGAGAAGCGAGTGCTTCGCGGAGTGAAACGCCTGGAATTATACGGTCCACATCCGTTGAGTCAATCCATTTTGCCAGGAAACTGCGGGGCTTATACGATGCTGGCGAAATATCCCTCAGCAACTGTACAAGAAGCATACCACCGGGGCTCATGCGCGCGAAAATTCACTTAGTGGCCAGGCGCAACACACCAATGACCCTGGACTTAACAGGGTCAAAACAGGCTAAATTCACCGCATACAGGATAAAACAGCAAACGAGGACTGACAGCGAGGCCCGCTTCTGACAAAATATCCTCATCCCCCTTTCGTAAAGATACAGATGGAATCCTCTCTCTGATGGCAGCAAAAATTATTGACGGTAAAACGATTGCGCAGCAGGTACGCTCTGAGGTTGCGGAAAAAGTGAAGGCTCGCGTTGCGGCCGGAAAACGCGCCCCTGGGCTGGCCGTCGTGCTGGTCGGTAGCAACCCGGCCTCGCAGATTTATGTCGGCAGCAAGCGCAAAGCATGTGAAGAAGTGGGCTTCGTCTCCCGCTCTTACGATCTCCCGGAAACCACCAGCGAAGCCGAGCTGCTGGAGCTTATCGACACCCTGAATGCCGATAAGACCATCGACGGTATTCTGGTTCAGCTGCCCCTGCCGGCAGGGATCGACAACGTCAAAGTGCTCGAGCGCATCGCGCCGGATAAAGACGTCGACGGCTTCCATCCCTACAACGTTGGCCGCCTGTGCCAGCGGGCGCCGCGCCTGCGTCCGTGCACTCCGCGCGGTATCGTGACCTTGCTGGAACGCTACAATATCGACACCTACGGCCTCAATGCGGTGGTCATTGGCGCGTCCAATATCGTCGGTCGCCCGATGAGCATGGAGCTGCTGCTGGCCGGCTGCACCACCACCGTGACCCACCGCTTTACCAAAAACCTGCGCCATCACGTCGAAAACGCCGACCTGCTGATCGTCGCGGTAGGTAAACCGGGCTTTATTCCTGGCGAGTGGATTAAAGAAGGGGCGATTGTGGTCGATGTCGGCATTAACCGTCTGGAAAGCGGCAAAGTGGTCGGCGACGTGGTGTATGAAGATGCCGCCGAACGCGCGTCCTACATCACCCCGGTTCCCGGCGGCGTTGGCCCGATGACCGTCGCCACCCTGATTCAGAACACGCTGCAGGCGTGCGAAGAGTATCACGACGTTGAGGAGGCCTGAGATGGCGACATTTTCCTTAGGTAAACACCCGCACGTTGAGCTGTGCGATCTGCTGAAGCTGGAAGGCTGGAGCGAAAGCGGCGCCCAGGCGAAAATCGCTATCGCTGACGGGCTGGTGAAAGTTGACGGCGCGGTGGAAACCCGCAAACGCTGCAAAATCGTCGCCGGTCAGACGGTGAGCTTTGAAGGCCAGAGCGTCACCGTCACGGCCTGACAACGAAAAGAAAAACGCCCGCTTTTGCGGGCGTTTTTTTATGGCTTACTTCCGGCGCCAGGTGGTGCCCTGCGGGCCATCTTCCAGCACAATGCCCATCTCGTTAAGACGGTCGCGCGCCGCATCCGCCGCCGCCCAGTCTTTCGCTTTACGCGCGTCCAGACGCTGCTGGATCAGCGATTCGATCTCCGCCACTTCCGCGTCGTCAACCTGCGCGCCGCTCTGCAGGAACGCCTCCGGCTCCTGCTCCAGCAGACCCAGCACCGCAGCAAGCTTACGCAGGTGGGCCGCCATGGCGTTCGCCGCGGCCGCGTCCTCGGTTTTCAGGCGGTTTACTTCACGCGCCATATCGAACAGCACCGAATAGGCTTCCGGGGTGTTGAAGTCGTCGTCCATTGCCTCGATAAAGCGTGCTTCGAAGGCTTCGCCACCCGCCGCATCGACGGATTTGTCCGTCCCGCGCAGCGCGGTGTACAGACGCTCCAGCGCCGAACGCGCCTGCTTGAGGTTCTCTTCGCTGTAGTTCAGCTGGCTGCGATAGTGGCCGGACATCAGGAAGTAGCGAATCGTCTCCGCATCGTAATACTTCAGCACGTCGCGGACGGTAAAGAAGTTACCCAGCGATTTCGACATCTTCTCGCGGTCAACCATCACCATGCCGGAGTGCATCCAGTAGTTAACGTACTCGCCGTCATGGGCGCAGGTGGACTGGGCGATTTCGTTTTCATGATGCGGGAACATCAGATCCGAACCACCGCCGTGAATATCGAAGTGGTTGCCGAGCTGCTTGCAGTTCATCGCCGAGCACTCGATATGCCAGCCCGGACGGCCCGCACCCCACGGCGACGGCCAGCTTGGCTCGCCCTCTTTCGACATCTTCCACAGGACGAAGTCCATTGGGTTACGCTTGACTTCAACCACGTCGACGCGCGCCCCCGCCTGCAGCTGATCGAGATCCTGGCGTGACAGCAGACCGTAGTTCGGGTCCGTCGGCACGTCGAACATCACGTCGCCGTTATCTGCCACGTAAGCATGGCCTTTAGCGATCAGCTGCTCGGTGATCTCAATGATCTCCGCGATATGGTGCGTTGCGCGCGGTTCACTGTCGGGACGCAGAATATTCAGCGCGTCAAAATCTTTGTGCATTTCGGCAATCATGCGATCGACCAGCGCGACAAAGCTTTCGCCGTTTTCATTAGCGCGCTTAATGATTTTGTCGTCGATATCGGTGATATTGCGCACGTACTTCAGCTTATAGCCAAGAAAACGCAGATAGCGCGCCACGACGTCAAAGGAGACGAAGGTACGGCCATGGCCGATATGACAGAGATCGTAAACGGTAATACCACACACGTACATGCCGACTTCCCCGGCATGGATAGGTTTAAATTCCTCTTTCTGGCGCGTCAGTGTATTAAAAATTTTTAACATCGAAGATTCCGTGTAGACGTGTGTGGGTAATGAAGTCTCTATAATACCCATAATTCAGACCGGACGCAGCACACATTGCAAGGTGCATCGACCCCCGCGGTTATGCTATAACACCCCCCTATATCTCACCCGACATCGGGTGCTGGCACCACACTCATCGGAACAGGATGCAAAAATGGTTACTTTCCACACCAATCATGGCGATATCGTAATCAAAACGTTTGACGACAAAGCGCCGGAAACAGTTAAAAACTTCCTGGACTACTGCCGCGAAGGTTTCTACGACAACACCATTTTCCACCGTGTTATCAACGGCTTTATGATTCAGGGCGGCGGTTTCGAACCGGGCATGAAACAAAAAGAGACCAAATCTCCGATTCAGAACGAAGCGAACAACGGCCTGAAAAACACCCGTGGTACGCTGGCAATGGCCCGTACTCAGGCGCCGCACTCTGCCACCGCCCAGTTCTTCATCAACGTGGCCGATAACGACTTCCTGAACTTCTCTGGCGAAAGCCTGCAGGGTTGGGGCTACTGCGTTTTCGCCGAAGTGGTTGAAGGCATGGACGTGGTAGACAAAATCAAAGCGGTTGCCACCGGCCGCAGCGGCATGCACCAGGATGTGCCGAAAGATGATGTGATCATCAAAAGCGTCACCGTCAGCGAGTAATTCGTGGCGACACTTTTTATTGCAGATTTGCACCTGCAAACAGAAGAACCGGCGATCACCGCCGGTTTTCTGCGTTTTTTACAGGGCGAAGCCCGCCAGGCGGACGCCATGTATATCCTTGGCGATCTGTTTGAGGCGTGGATCGGCGATGACGATCCGAACCCGCTGCACCAACAAATTGCCTCGGCAATCAAAGCCGTCGTCGACGCCGGCGTGCCGTGCTACTTCATCCACGGCAACCGCGATTTTCTCGTCGGCCAGCGCTTTGCCCGCCAGAGCGGGATGCTCCTGCTCGCCGAAGAAGAGCGACTGGACCTCTATGGCCGTGAAGTGTTGATTATGCATGGCGACACGCTGTGCACCGATGACCCAGGCTATCTGGCGTTTCGCGCCAAAGTCCACACCCCGTGGATCCAGCGTCTGTTCCTGGCCCTGCCGCTGTTGATCCGCCGCCGCATCGCCGCCCGCATGCGTGCCGACAGCAAAGCCGCCAACAGCAGTAAATCGATGGACATTATGGATGTGAATCCACAGGCGGTAGTTGACGTCATGGAAAGACATCATGTGCAGTGGCTGATCCACGGCCATACCCATCGCCCGGCGGTCCATGAACTGCAGGCCAACGGCCAACCTGCATGGCGCGTGGTACTTGGCGCCTGGCACAGCGAAGGTTCGATGGTCAAGGTGACACCGGACGACGTCGAACTGATCCACTTCCCGTTCTAGTTCCCCCGCGAGCACAATTCCGAAACCGTCTTTTGCCAGGGCAAAGGTGCGCGCTTCCCCCCGCCCGGCATGCTAGTCTTCCACAACATCACTCTCAAGGAACGAGTATGAGCAGGAAAAAGTGGAGTCAGCCGCTGATGTGGGGAACGATCATCGCGATCCTCAATCCGTTAGGGGTAAGTTATATCGCCTTAGTCGGCGTCGCTATCGGCAACACGCTGACGTTTGTCTGGTGTGCAATGCTGGCGTGGGCCATCTATTTCTATGCCATTTATTTGCTCTGTACCCGCCCCCACGATAGCCGGCTGGTACACATCTATTTACTGGTGATGGGCACCCTGATGCTCCCCTGGGGGCTAGTACTGCTCATCACCTGTATCATGAATGAGATAAAGGCCAATAAGCCGCGATCGACGTCATCACTGAACGAGACAAAAGACGGCTAACCATGCGCACGCAACCGTTTTCCTTGCTGGCAGTTCATGCTATTCTCTGTGGCCTCTAAAGCAGTGTGAAACACACCCACAGGAGTTTTAAGACGCATGTCTTCCCGCAATAATTCGGCGCGTATCGCCATCGTGATGGGGTCCAAAAGCGACTGGGCTACCATGCAATTTACCGCAGAAATCCTTGATGCCCTGAACGTTCCGTACCATGTCGAAGTGGTCTCCGCCCACCGCACGCCCGATAAGCTGTTCAGCTTCGCTGAAAGCGCCGAAAGCAATGGCTATCAGGTGATTATTGCAGGGGCAGGCGGCGCGGCGCATCTGCCGGGCATGATTGCGGCGAAAACCCTGGTGCCGGTGCTCGGCGTACCGGTTCAGAGCGCGGCCTTAAGCGGTGTCGACAGCCTCTACTCCATTGTGCAAATGCCGCGCGGCATTCCGGTCGGTACGCTGGCTATCGGCAAAGCTGGCGCAGCGAATGCTGGCCTGCTCGCCGCGCAGATCCTTGCCCAGCATGATGCCGAACTGCACCAGCGCCTGAGCGCCTGGCGTCAGGCACAAACCGATGAAGTGCTGGATAACCCGGATCCGCGGGGTGCGGCATGAAACAGGTATGCGTGCTCGGTAACGGTCAGTTAGGCCGCATGCTGCGCCAGGCCGGTGAGCCGCTGGGCATCGCCGTCTGGCCGGTCGGCCTGGAAGCCGACCCGGAAGCGGTGCCGTTCCAGCAGAGTGTCATCACGGCAGAAATTGAACGCTGGCCGGAAACCGCCCTCACCCGCGAGCTGGCCCGCCATCCGGCGTTCGTCAACCGCGATGTCTTCCCAATTATCGCCGACCGCCTGACGCAAAAGCAGCTATTCGACAAGCTTGGCCTCGCCACTGCTCCGTGGCAGCTGCTGGCGGATAAAAGCGAATGGCCGACGGTGTTTGCTCGTCTCGGCGAGCTGGCGATCGTTAAGCGTCGCGTCGGCGGCTACGACGGCCGCGGCCAGTGGCGCCTGCGCGCTGACGAAACCGCGCAACTCCCGGAGGATAACTACGGCGAGTGCATCGTCGAGCAGGGGATTAACTTCTCCGGCGAAGTGTCGCTGGTGGGCGCCCGCGCTCATGACGGTAGCACCGTCTTCTACCCGCTGACCCGCAACCTGCATCAGGACGGTATTCTGCGCGCCAGCGTGGCCTTCCCGCAGGCCAATGCCCGCCAGCAGGAACAAGCGGAAAGCATGCTGACGGCGATCATGAACGAGCTGAACTACGTCGGCGTGATGGCGATGGAATGCTTCGTCACCGCCGAGGGGCTGCTGATCAACGAGCTGGCGCCGCGCGTGCACAACAGCGGCCACTGGACGCAAAATGGCGCCTCCATCAGCCAGTTTGAACTGCATCTGCGAGCGATTACCGACCTGCCGCTGCCGCCGCCGGTGGTCAACAGCCCGTCGGTGATGATCAACCTGATCGGCACCGATCTCAACTACGACTGGCTGAAGCTGCCGCTGGTGCACCTGCACTGGTACGATAAAGAGGTGCGTCCGGGTCGTAAAGTCGGCCACCTGAACCTCACCGACAGCGATACCGATCGCCTGAGCGCGACGCTGGAAGCGATCAAGCCACTGCTGCCGCCGGAGTACACCAGCGGCCTGTTCTGGGCGCAATCGCAGCTCAGCTAAGCCCTTCGTGCCGGGGATTTGATCTATCCCCTTCCCCGGCACACCTTGAGGCGCGTACAATCCCCCCCTTGCTGTAAAGCCCATTTCTGTTTTGACTTCAGAGGATACCCCATGACCAATGGGACGGATTATCGCGCCATTCTCGCCAGCGATACGCCACTGATTGACGTACGCGCCCCGGTGGAGTTTAGCCAAAGCGCGATGCCGGCGGCGATCAACCTGCCGCTGATGAATGATGAAGAACGCGCCGCGGTCGGCACCTGCTACAAGCGTCAGGGACCAGAGGCGGCGCTGGCGCTCGGCCATAAGCTGGTTGATGGCGACCTGCGCGCCAGCCGGATCCAGGCGTGGCTGGAAGCGTGCGCCCGTTACCCGCACGGTTACCTGTGCTGCGCCCGCGGCGGCCAGCGATCGCATATCGTCCAGCAGTGGCTGAAAGACGCTGGCGTGGAGTACCCCCTGATCGTCGGCGGCTATAAAGCGCTACGCCAGGCGGCGATCCAGGCCACCGACGAACTGGTGCAGCGCCCGATTGTGCTGATTGGCGGCTGCACCGGCAATGGCAAAACTCAGCTGGTCTGCTCGCGACCGGACGGTATCGATCTGGAAGGGCTTGCCCATCACCGCGGTTCTTCATTCGGTCGAACCCTGCAGGATCAGCACCCGCAGGCCACCTTTGAAAACCATCTGGCGGTCAGCCTGCTTAAAAAAGCCGAACAGCAGGCCCGCTGGGTGCTGGAAGATGAAGGCCATATGATCGGTGCCAACCATCTGCCGGAGTGCCTGCGCCTCCGCATGGCGCAATCGCCGCTGGCGGTGGTGGAAGATCCGTTTGACGTTCGCCTCGAACGGCTGCGCGAAGAGTACTTCGATCGCATGTATCGCGACTTCATCGCCGCGTATGGCGAAGAGAAAGGCTGGCTGGCATACGGCGAGTACCTCCATCATGGTCTGTTTGCCATCCGCCGTCGCCTGGGGCTGCAGCGTTTTGCTCAGCTGACTGAACGGCTCGACGCGGCGCTGGTGCAGCAGCAGCGCACCGCCAGCACCGAGGCGCACTTCGCCTGGCTGGTGCCGCTGCTGGAAGAATACTACGACCCGATGTATCGCTATCAGTTGGGGAAAAAAGCCGGGAAGATCCTGTTTCGCGGCAGCTGGCAGGAGGTCGCCGCCTGGCTGGCGAAGTAATCGCATGCGCTATTGTCCCGGCTTGCGGCGTAAACGCCTTAGCCGGGCTACTGGTCGGCGCGATTTATAGCCCCGGTAGCGCAGCGCGACCGGGGAGTTGTGACCGCTTAGAAGTCGTAACGCAGACGCACCAGGTTCATATCCCCCAGGTTGTCGGTGCTGGAGGTAAACACGTGTTCGTAGTCAACGCGGAAACCGTAATCCAGCTGGAAGCTGATCCCCAGACCGTTATCGATACGCTGGTAGTTGCGGCCATTCACGTACTGCAGGCGGTCGCCCATAAAGTACGGCTGAATAGATTTAACAGCGTATTGATTGATCGGGAATTTATAGCCCGCAAAATATTCAATCCCCCAGGCGTCGCCGGCGAAGTAGTTATGCACATCGGTTTTTTTGGTGGTGAGGAAGTTCTGATACCAGCCGCCGCCGAAGGAGAAGGTCCAGTTATCCGGGGTCCAGCTCAGCGCGGTACCGACGATGTTCTGGTCATAGGTTTTGTTGTCGGCGCTTGACGGGTCGCGCATTTCGGCGCGAGTGTAGTTCCACGCAGTACCCCAGGTCAGGTCCTTCATGATGTGGTAGTCCGCACCAATAGAACCGCCGCCTTTACGCTTGTAGCGCAGGCCGTTGCCAGGCAGATACTCACTATCTTCGAACAGATAAGAGCCGTATAGATCGACATCACCCACGGTTTTCTTATATTTCAGCATATTACGTGAACGATAGGAGCCATCGTAATCGCCGTTAATACCGTTTCCCGGGGCCTGGCCGATCATGTCGTAGTCCCAGATATCGGTTTTCACCCCCACCACATCATAGTAAATGCTGTTCTGCTGCCCGTAGGTTAATGTGCCCCAGGTATCGCTTTTCAGGCCGGTATACAGCATGCGGCGGGTGGTATTGTTTGCGCCTTCCGCGTAGTGGTTATCCCAGTCAAACAGTGCCGGAATGTTCACCCCCAGTTCGTAGTAGCTAATCCAGCTAATATCATCGAACAGGTAGTAATCCGCCGCGAAGCGGAAACGGGTGCCACCGTCGAAACCGTTACGCTTATAGGATCCTTTATCACCATCGCCGCTCATCATGTTGAACTGCGGACGAATACTCCCGCCGACGGTAAAGTTAAGCCGGCTTAACGGATCGCCCGCCTGCGGATCTTGTTTCAGCAGCGTGATCTCCGCGTGGGAAGCAAATGAAGCGAACACCAGTGTTGCGCCGATCGAGACCGCCAGCGCTTTTATTTTATGTGCCATAGTTTTTCCTTGATTAATAAGCAACCTTATATTTACCAGCTGAATATTAACCGCGAATCAGTACAGCGTGTTGTCGGTTTTTTAATGTTTTGTGCGCTTAAAAATCAACGAGTTATCAATTTGTGCGCTTAAAATAAAAGCGCCGCCAAAAACGGCGGCGCATCATCAAAATGCAATAATCTTACTGGCTAAACTGACGGAACAACGCTTTCCCCTTTAACAAACGCAGCCCCAGCCCGCCGCCGCACAGAGATAACAACACCGCTCCCGTCAGCGGCAGCATCACCCACAAGCGCCAGTCCGGCGTCCAGGGGAAATCAAATACTTTCGTCTGCAGCATCGCCAGCGCCACTTCCGCGCCTATCGCCGCCACCAGTCCGGAAACCAGCCCCAGCAGGGCAAACTCCGCCCACAGCGTGGCGCGCAGCAGTGATTTCCCGGCCCCCAGCGTGCGCCAGACCACCAGCTCCTGATGCCGCTGGCGCATACCGACCTGGACCTGCGCCAGCAACAGCAGCACACCGCAGGCCGTGACCAGGCCCACCATCACCTCCAGCGCCCGGCTGACCTGGGAGAGCACCTGGCCGACCTGACGCAGGATGGCGCCGATATCCAACAGGCTAACGGTGGGAAACTCGCGGTTCAACTGGGTCAACATCGCGGGACCGTTATCCCAGCGGAAGCTGGTGAGCCAGCTCTGCGGCTGCCCGTCCAGCGCCCCGGAGGGGAAAATAAAGAAGAAGTTGGGCCGCAGGCTCTCCCAGTCAACTTTGCGCACGCTGCTGACCTTCGCGCTGAAGTCCTGAGTATCGCCGGTAAAGGTCACCGTATCGCCGATCTTCACCCCCAGCCGCTGCGCCAGTCCCTCTTCAATCGATACCTCGCCCGGCTTCGGCGGCCAGTTGCCGGCCACCAGCGGATTATGATCCGGACGATCGGCGCTCCAGGTCAGATTGAGTTCCCGGTTAAGCGCTTCATCTTTGTTACCGTCCGTGGAGTGGCCGTTGATCTGCGTCAGACGAGCCCGGACGATCGGATAAAATTCCGCCGCCCGGGTCTGGTGTTCGGCGAGGAAAGTCTTCACCGGCATTATCTGCTCAGGGGCGATATTGATCAGAAAGTAGTTCGGGCTTTCCGGGGGCAACTGCTGCTGCCAACGGTCAAGCAGATCGCCGCGCAGCACCAGCAGCAGCGCCAGTAGCATAAACGACAGGGAAAACGCCGCCAGCTGGCTGAGGGTCGACCACGGCTGGCGCAGCAGGCGGTTCACCGCCAGACGCAGCGGCAAGGCTTTGAGCGTCAGGCGTTTGAGCAGCCACAGTAATCCCCAGCCCACCAGGCCGCACAGCAGCGCCAGCACCACCGCCCCGGCCAGCACCGACCACAGCAGCGGGCTGCCGCCCATCAGCCAGGCCAGCCCGCCGACCACCACCGCGCAGACCACAGGAATATAGTGTTTCAGCGGCCAGACGTTAGCCACCACATCCTGACGCAGCACTCGCAGCGGCAGGGTCGCCAGCAGCAGTCGATACGGCCGCAGGCCCACCAGCAGGGAAATGACGCCTGTCGCCCCGATAGCCCACAGCCACGGCCAACCGCTGGCAGCGGGTAGCGCGGCGGGTAGCACCGGTTTGAGCATCAACAGCAGCAGGCGCTCCAGCGCCAGGCCCACGACCCCGCCGCTTATTACCGACAGCGTCAGCAGCAGCAGCCACTGGCCGACGATGAGCTTGCGCAGCTGCGCCCGCCCGGCGCCCAGCGTCTTCAAAATTGCGACCAGATCGTAGCGACTGCGGCAGTAGTGGCTCATCGCCACGGCGATCGCGGCAACGGCCAGCAGCAGCGTCAACAGCGCGGATAACAGCAGGAATTGCTGCGAGCGCTCAAGGGATTTGCCCAGCGCGCTGTCGTCCTGTTCAAGGCCAGTCCAGCGATGTTCCGCGCCGAGCTTCGGCAGCAGCCATTGTTCATAATCCGCCAGCTGTTGCGCGTTACCGGCGAACTTATAGCGCCATGCGACGCGACTGCCGGGCTGCACGGCCCCGGTTTTTGCCACGTCAGCCATATTCATCATCAGTCGCGGCGCCATCTGGAAGGGGTTAAACCCTGCATCCGGCTCCTGAATCACTTCCCCGGCAATGCGCAGCGTGGCATCGCCAACGTCAATCGTATCGCCGGTTTTCAGGTTCAGGAGCGCCATCAGCCTTGGCGCCAGCAGCACGCTCCCCGCCTGCGGCTTCAGCCCCGGCGGCTGCGTCTCGAGGGTGCCATACAGCGGATAACGGTCGTCCACCGCCTTAACGTCCGCCAGCTGCGGCGTATCACCGGCGAACGTCATGGTGGCGAAGCTCAGCTGCTCGCCGACGGTCAGCCCTGACTTCCGCGCTTGCGCGATCCACTCGGCGGGTACCTCGCGCGAACTGCGCAGCGTACGGTCGCCGGCCATAAACTCACGGCTTTGCTGGCTAAGGCCTTTCTCCATCCGATCGCTTATCGACCCCAGGGCCAGCACGCAGGCCACGGCGAGGCTTAACGCCAGCCAAACGATCAGCAGCGACGGCGAGCGCCATTCGCGCCAGAACCAGCGGGCGATCATGCTTCCTCCCGCAGCTGACCATCCACCAGGCGCAGACGGCGGTCGCAGCGCGCCGCCAGCAGCGGATCGTGAGTGACGAGGATCAGGGTGGTACCGTGTTCGCGATTAAGCGAGAACAGCAGATCGGCAATTTTGTCCCCGGTCTGGCGATCGAGGTTGCCGGTGGGCTCATCGGCGAACAGGAGGGCCGGGCGACCGTTAAAGGCCCGGGCCAGCGCCACCCTCTGCTGTTCACCGCCGGAGAGCTGCGCCGGCAGGTGGTGCAGGCGTTTGCCAAGCCCCAGTTGCTCAAGCAGCGCGCGGGCATCGCCCTGACTCTCGCTGTCGCTGGCACCGCGCAGCAGCGCCGGCAGCTCGACGTTCTCCAGGGCGTTGAGCGTCGGGATCAGCATAAACGACTGAAAAACAAAGCCAACGTGCTGCGCCCGCAGCGCCGCCCGCGCCTCCTCATCCATCCGATGCAGCGGTTTGCCCAGCATCGAGACTTCCCCGCTGCTGCCATCGTCCAGGCCAGCGAGGATCGCCAGCAGGGTCGATTTACCGGAACCTGACTCGCCGATCAGGGCGATGGTCTGCCGCGGTTTGACAACCAGCTCAACTCCGGTAAGGATGGAGAGCTGATGCTCTCCCTGACCGACGGACTTCTTAAGATGATGAACTTCAAGTATGTTTTCCGCTGGCATGTGCCTTTCCTGTTTTTGTTCCTGTTTACCTGCCGCGCAATGGCGGCGGACACGCTGCTGATCCTCGGCGACAGCCTGAGCGCTGGCTATCGAATGGCGGCCAACGCCGCCTGGCCTGCGCTGCTCAATGAGAAGTGGCAGGCGAAAACGCCGGTGGTGAACGCCAGCATCAGCGGCGATACCTCGCAGCAGGGGCTGGCCCGCCTGCCAGCGCTGCTTAAGCAGCATCAGCCGCGCTGGGTGCTGGTTGAGCTCGGCGGCAATGACGGGCTGCGCGGTTTTCCGCCACAGCAGACCGAGCAAACACTGCGCACCATTATTAAAGATATCAAAGCGGCCAACGCCGAGCCGCTGCTGATGCAAATTCACCTGCCGGCGAACTATGGCCGCCGCTATAATGAAGCCTTCGGCGCGATTTACCCGGCCCTGGCCAAAGAGTTCGATATTCCTCTCCTGCCTTTTTTTATGGAGGAGGTCTATCTCAAACCGCAATGGATGCAGGACGACGGCATTCACCCAAATCGCGACGCGCAGCCGTTTATCGCCGACTGGATGGCGAACCGGCTGGCTCCCTTAGTTAATCATGACTCCTGAACGCCAGGGGTCGCTGACAGGTAAAGTTATGCAAAAAACGGTTTTAGTGACAGGCTGTTCCAGCGGAATTGGTCTGGAAAGCGCGCTGGATTTAACCCGCCAGGGCTTTCGCGTGCTGGCGGCCTGCCGCAAAGCGGAGGACGTCGCGCGGATGCAGGAGCTGGGGCTAACCGGTATTTTGCTCGATCTGGATGACCCACAGAGCGTGGAGCGCGCGGCGGCGGAGGTGATTGCGCTGACCGATAATCGTCTCTATGGCCTGTTCAATAACGCCGGTTATGGCGTCTATGGCCCGCTGAACACCATCAGCCGCCAGCAGATGGAACAGCAGTTTTCCGCCAACTTTTTCGGCGCGCATCAGCTGACCATGCTGCTGCTGCCGGCGATGACGCCGCACGGCGAAGGGCGCATCGTGATGACCTCCTCGGTGATGGGGCTCATCGCCAGTCCCGGTCGCGGGGCCTATGCCGCCAGTAAATACGCCCTCGAGGCGTGGTCCGATGCGCTACGCATGGAATTGCGCCACAGTGGTATTCAGGTCAGCCTGATTGAACCGGGCCCGATCCGCACCCGCTTTACCGATAACGTCAACCAGACGCAAAGCGATAAACCCGTAGAAAATCCGGGCATCGCCGCTCGCTTTACCCTCGGGCCGGAGGCGGTGGTGGAAAAAGTGCGCCACGCTTTTACCAGCGATAAGCCAAAGCTGCGCTACCCGGTCACTCTGGTGACTCACGCGGTGGCGCTGCTCAAACGCCTGCTGCCTGCCCGCGCGATGGACAAAATTATCCACGGCTGAGTTGAAGCGCGGCATGCCGCCCCCATGTAAAACAGAAATCGACTAACGAGAAATGCCCATGTCCGAACAGAATATTGTCAATATTAGCGAAGCGAACCTGCAGCAGACGCTACAGCAGTCCATGAACGTCCCGGTGCTGTTTTATTTCTGGTCTGCCCGCAGCCAGCACTGCGAACAACTGACCCCAGTCCTCGAGCGCCTGGCCGCCCAGTATAACGGCCAGTTCACGCTGGCGAAGGTTGATTGCGACGCCGAGCAAATGCTCGCTTCACAGTTTGGTCTGCGCGCCATCCCTACAGTTTATCTGTTCCAGAACGGCCAGCCGGTGGACGGTTTTGAAGGCCCGCAGCCGGAGGAAGCGATTCGCGCCCTGCTGGATAAAGTCCTGCCGCGTGAAGAGGAGCTGAAAGCCCAGCAGGCGCTGGCCCTGATGCAGGAAGAAAAATACGCCGAGGCATTACCGCTGCTGAAGGAAGCCTGGCAGCTGTCGAATCAGGACAGCCAGATTGGTCTGCTGCTGGCGGAAACGCTGATTGCCCTGCACCGTTCCGATGAAGCGGAAAGCGTGCTGAAAACCATCCCGCTGCAGGATCAGGACACCCACTATCAGGGTCTGGTGGCGCAGATTGAGCTGCTCAAACAGGCCGCCGACACCCCGGAAATTCAGCAGTTGCAGCAGCAGGTGGAACAGAATCCGGACGATGCGCAGCTGGCCTCCCAGCTGGCGCTGCAGCTGCATCAGGTCGGGCGTAATGAAGAAGCGCTGGCGCTGCTGTTCAGCCATCTGCAGAAGGATTTAGGCGCCGGCGATGGCCAGGCGCGCAAGATGCTGCAGGAGATCCTCGCCGCCCTCGGTACCGGCGATGCGCTGGCCGCCAAATACCGCCGCCAGCTGTATTCGCTGCTGTACTAATCAGAGGCGCTGACCCGGATAGCGCTACGCTTATCCGGGCTACAGATTACGCCGTGGTAGCCCGGGTAAGGCGTGAACGCCGCAACCCGGGATCGTTCATGGGTGCTTTTTCAGCTGCGTTACCACCAGCTGATGACGGGCATTGAAGAACTTCCGGTAGGTCAGATAGCCGGCGATAATCGTCGACAGGCTGGCGGTCGACAGCAGCATAAAGGTCACCATGATCTGGTACTTAATCGCCTTCACCGGGTCAATACCGGCAAAAATTAGCCCCGACATCATCCCAGGCAAGCTCACCAGCCCGACCGTTTTCGCTGAATCGACGGTGGGAATCAATGACGCGCGAATGCTCTCGCGAATCAGCCGCGCCGCAGCCATCTTCGGCGTCGCGCCGAGGCTCAGCTTCTCCTGAATCTGCTGCTGCTCGCTGCTGAAGCGCTGGCCCATATTGTTGTAGCACAGCCCCACCGCCACCATGGCGTTCCCTGCCACCATCCCGGCAATTGGAATAACTTGCATCGGCACAAAGGCGATCGACCCCGAAAAGACCAGTACCGCCAACGTTAGTCCGGCGCCAGTGGTAATAGCGATAAACGACGAGACAAAAGCTCTATCGATATATTTACTGCGCTTCTTCGCATTCCACGCCGCGTTAAAGCAGATAAACAGCACCATCAACAGCGTCAGAACCGCATGATTGACGTTAAAGATATATTTCAGCACATAGCCGACGATAATCAGCTGCACGATCGCCCGGCAAATACTCCAGATAATATCTTTTTCCAGTGCCAGTTTTTCCCGATAGCTGACCAGAATAGCGATCAGCACCAGCACCATCGACAGCGCCAGCGATTCGTTCGTAATGTTATGCCCGTTCATGCTGTACCTCCTGCATGTTTCCGCCGGCAGGTTGCAGCGTAATCACTTCATCGGCATGCGAAATTTCGTTGCGATCGTGGGTGACCCACAGAACAGCAACCTGTTTTTCCGTCGCGTAGCCATGAATAATGTCATTCACATTCTGTTTATTACTTTCATCCAGCGCGCTGGTAATTTCGTCCAGTAGCAGCACGCGCGGCAGAAATTGTAAATTGCGGATCAGCGATACGCGCTGCTTTTCCCCGCCGGACAGTTCGTTAATAGACTTTTCCAGCATATTTTCGCCAAGGCCAAAGCGCTGCAGGTCAGCCACCAGCGCCTGCGGATCGGGTTGTTTGTTGCGGATCTGCCACGGAAAAACCAGGTTATCGTAGACTGAATCACCGAACAGCGCCGGCGTCTGCGCACAGTAAGACACCTGCTGACGATAGGTTTCCGGCGACAGCGTCGCGATATCCACATCGTCAAAAAACAGGCGTCCGGAGGTTGGGCTGAGCAGCGAGGCGATAATCTTCAGCAAGGTGCTTTTCCCGCAGCCGGAAGGCCCGGTAATCAGCTTAAATTCTCCGGGTCTGAGCTGAAGAGTGATATTGTGTAAAATAACTGCGTCGTCGGTCTTAAACCCCACACCCTCGAGACGCAAAAGCGCGTTATTTTCCTTCATGAGTCTTCCTGATTATTTTCTGAAACACCGCTAGTTTACCCCACTTTCCTTTCTCCAGGATGAGGAGAAAGATATACTCAGTTTAAACATGCGCTATTTCCTTGTAGCGCCCCACCAGGCAACAAGACAGGAGGTTTTTGATGCTGATTTTTATTCCTATCCTTATTTTCGTCGCGCTGGTCATTGTGGCCGCGGCGGTGAAAATTGTCCCGCAAGGCTATCAGTGGACGGTAGAACGTTTTGGGCGCTTTACCCAGACGCTGCAGCCGGGATTAAGCTTAGTCGTGCCGTTTATGGACCGAATCGGCCGCAAAGTGAACATGATGGAGCAGGTGCTCGACATCCCCTCGCAGGAGGTTATCTCCCGGGATAACGCCAACGTCACCATCGACGCTGTCTGCTTTATTCAGGTGATTGACGCGCCAAAGGCCGCCTACGAGGTCAGCAATCTTGAGCAGGCGATCGTCAACCTGACGATGACCAATATCCGTACCGTGCTCGGCTCGATGGAGCTGGACGAAATGCTCTCCCAACGCGACAGCATTAACACCCGTCTGCTGCATATCGTTGACGACGCCACTAATCCGTGGGGAGTAAAAATCACCCGCGTCGAAATTCGCGACGTTCGCCCGCCGGCGGAGCTTATTGCCTCAATGAACGCCCAGATGAAAGCCGAACGTACCAAACGCGCCTATATCCTTGAGGCCGAAGGGGTGCGACAGGCGGAAATTCTGAAAGCGGAAGGGGAAAAGCAGTCGCAGATCCTCAAAGCCGAGGGGGAACGGCAGTCCGCTTTCCTGCAGGCCGAAGCTCGCGAACGTTCCGCCGAAGCGGAAGCCCGCGCCACTCAGATGGTCTCCTCGGCAATCGCCTCGGGCGATATTCAGGCGATCAACTACTTCGTGGCGCAGAAGTACACCGATGCGCTGCAGCAGATTGGCGCCGCTAACAACAGCAAAGTGGTGCTGATGCCGCTGGATGCCAGTAGCCTGATGGGATCGATTGCCGGGATCAGCGAGCTGATCAAAGAAGGCGCTGGCGATCGGAAAAAATCATGATCGACATGATCTTCGCCCATCCGCATCTGTTCTGGTTAAGCCTGGGCGGGCTGCTGCTGGCGGCCGAGATGCTTGGCGGCAGCGGCTATCTGCTGTGGAGCGGCGTCGCTGGCGTGGTGACCGGCGCCCTGACCTGGCTCCTGCCGCTGAACTGGGAATGGCAAGGGACGCTGTTTGCCGTTCTCACCCTGCTGGCGGCGTGGCTGTGGTCGAAATGGCTGCGCAAGCGGGTCAAAACGCAGCGTCCGGCCGATGCTCAGCTCAACCAGCGCGGGCAGCAACTGGTGGGCCGCCGCCTGACGCTGGATGCCCCGCTGGTAAACGGCCGTGGCCATGTACGCGTGGGCGACAGCTCCTGGCCGGTGATTGCCGATGAAGACCTCGCGGCGGGCAGCAAGGTTGAAGTAATTGCCGTAGAAGGAATTACGCTACGAATCAGACCCGTCGTCCGTTAAGCCTGCGCCTTGCGATGGCAGCAGCCGGAAAGATTATCGATAATCGGGCACTCCGCGCTGTCGTCGCCGGGGCAGGATTCGGCCAGCGCCAGCAGGTGCGCGCGCATATTTTGCAGCTCGCGGATATGGTTCTCGATATCCGCCACTTTCTCCAGCGTGCGTTTTTTCACATCGGCGCTGTGCCGCGACGGGTCGTTGAACAAGGCCACCAGCTCGCGGCACTCTTCCAGGTTAAACCCCACCTGCCGCGCCTGGCGCAGCAGCGTCAGCTCATCGAGATGCTGCTGACTGTAAGTGCGGTAGCCGTTTTCGCTCCGCAACGGCGGCGTCACCAGCCCCTTCTCTTCGTAAAAACGAATCGCTTTGCTGGTTAAACCGGTTTTTTTCGCCACATCGCTGATATTCATTTTTTCTCCTTGACCTTCCCCTTGCTGGAAGGTTTAACCTTCTTAATACTCGATGAAAGAGTGGGTCTGGTCAATCGTTGACCGGAAAATTATTCAGGAGTTATTTATGTCTAACACTATCGACCTGACGCTGGATGGCCTCTCCTGCGGCCACTGCGTCAAACGCGTGAAAGAGAGTCTGGAACAGCGTCCTGACGTTGAGCAAGCCGAGGTGACCCTCACTGAAGCCCATGTCACGGGCAGCGCCAGCGCGCAAGCGCTGATTGATACCGTGAAACAAGCCGGATACGGCGCGGAGCTCAGCCACCCAAAGGCTAAACCGCTGGCAGAATCATCAATCCCGTCGGAAGCACTGACAGCGGCCACTCCTGAGCTTCCGGCAGCCCATGACGAAGATGACAGTCAACAGCTGCTGATCAACGGCATGAGCTGCGCCAGCTGCGTCTCCCGGGTACAAAACGCGCTTGCCGCGGTGCCGGGCGTCTCACAGGCGCGGGTTAACCTGGCGGAACGCACGGCGCTGGTGATGGGCAGTGCGTCCGCCGCAGAATTAGTGCAGGCGGTGGAGAAAGCCGGCTATGGCGCGGAGGCGATCGAAGACGATCTGCAACGCCGCGAACGCCAGCAGGAAACCGCTATTGCTACGATGAAGCGTTTTCGCTGGCAGGCGATTGTCGCCCTGCTGGTCGGCGTGCCGGTGATGGTCTGGGGGATGATCGGCGATAACATGATGGTCAGCGACGACAACCGTTCGCTGTGGCTGGTCATCGGCCTTATCACCCTCGCCGTCATGGTCTTTGCCGGCGGCCACTTCTACCGCAGCGCGTGGAAAAGCCTGAAAAACGGCACCGCCACCATGGATACGCTGGTAGCGCTCGGCACCGGCGTCGCCTGGCTGTACTCGATGAGCGTCAACCTGTGGCCACAGTGGTTCCCGATGGAAGCCCGGCATCTGTATTACGAAGCCAGCGCGATGATTATCGGCCTGATTAACCTCGGCCATATGCTGGAGGCCCGCGCCCGCCAGCGCTCCTCGAAAGCGCTGGAGAAACTGCTCGATCTGACGCCGCCTTCAGCCCGCGTGGTGACCCCTGAGGGGGAAAAGGATCTGCCGCTCGCGGAAGTTCAGGCGGGTATGACGCTGCGCCTGACCACCGGCGACCGCGTCCCGGTCGACGGCGTGATAAGCCAGGGCGAAGCCTGGTTTGATGAAGCGATGCTCACCGGCGAACCGGTGCCACAGCAAAAAGGCGATGGCGATGCCATTCACGCCGGCACCGTGGTGCAGGACGGCAGCGTGCTGTTCACCGCCAGCGCCGTCGGCAGCCAGACCACGCTGGCAAGAATTATCCGTATGGTGCGCCAGGCGCAGAGCAGCAAGCCGGAGATCGGCCAGCTGGCGGATAAAATCTCCGCCGTATTTGTTCCGGCGGTAGTCGCCATTGCGCTGATCAGCGCCGCGATCTGGTACGTCTTCGGCCCGGCGCCGCAGATCGTCTATACCCTGGTCATTGCCACCACGGTACTGATTATCGCCTGTCCGTGCGCGTTAGGCCTGGCGACGCCGATGTCGATTATCTCCGGCGTTGGCCGGGCGGCGGAGTACGGTGTGCTGGTGCGCGATGCCGATGCGCTGCAGCGCGCCAGTGAACTCGATACCCTGGTGTTCGATAAAACCGGCACCCTGACCGAAGGCAAGCCGCAGGTGGTGACTGTAAAAACCTTCTCTGGCATTGATGAAGCGACTGCGGTGCGTCTTGCCGCCGCGCTGGAACAGGGCTCAAGCCATCCGCTGGCGCGAGCGATCCTCGATAAAGCCGCCGACAGTTCGTTGCCGGAAGTGAGCTGCTTCCGCACCCTGCGCGGCCTTGGCGTCAGCGGCGAAGCGGAAGGTCATCGCCTGCTGCTCGGCAACCAGGCGCTGCTCAACGAGCAGCATATCAATACCGCCGACATAGAAAGCGAGATGACGGCGCAGGCCTCGCGCGGCGCCACGCCGGTGCTGCTGGCGGTGGATGGTCAGGCGGCCGCGCTGTTCGCCATCCGTGACCCGCTGCGCGAAGACAGCGTCGACGCCCTGGCCCGCCTGCATCGGCAGGGCTACCGGCTGGTGATGCTTACCGGGGATAACCCCACCACCGCGAAGGCCATCGCCAAAGAAGCCGGCATTGATGAAGTGATCGCCGGCGTGCTGCCGGACGGTAAAGCCGATGCCATTAAACGACTGCAGAGCCAGGGGCACAAAGTGGCGATGGTTGGCGACGGCATTAACGACGCTCCGGCGCTGGCCCAGGCCGATGTCGGGATCGCCATGGGCGGCGGCAGCGATGTCGCTATTGAAACCGCGGCGATCACCCTGATGCGCCATAGTCTTCACGGCGTGGCCGATGCGCTGGCGATTTCGAAGGCGACCTTACGCAATATGAAGCAGAACCTGCTGGGCGCGTTTGTCTACAACTCGCTGGGTATCCCGATTGCAGCCGGGATCCTCTGGCCGCTGACCGGCACCCTGCTCAATCCGGTGGTCGCCGGCGCGGCGATGGCGCTGTCGTCGATCACCGTGGTGAGTAACGCCAACCGCCTGCTGCGCTTTAAACCAAAAGAGTAAACGCCGTCAGATGAAACGGGCGCTGACGTTGTTCGGCGCCCGTTTTTTGCTGACACAAGAAAAGCCCGCCGGAAGGGTGACGTGTATCACCATATGCGCTAGCATGAAGTCCTCACACTTCGGAGCGCGTATGGGCCTGTTAAACCGGATAAAAATGCTGTGGCGAGCCGCCGTCGGCTCGTCTTATTCCTGGCCTGCGATGGATATCGTCCTGCCCGGCGAACGCTATTTGCACCTCGTCGGCAGCATCCATATGGGCACCCGCGACATGGCGCCGCCGCCAGCGAAGCTTCTGAAAAAAATACGCCAGGCCGATGCGTTAATCGTCGAGGCCGATATCAGCGGCAATGAAACCCCGTTTAGCAACCTTCCCTCTTACCCGCCGCTGGCAGAACGTCTGAGCGATGCGCAGTTGAGCGAGCTAGAGGCGCGAGCCGGCGAGCTGGGCCTGTCGGTCGGGCTGTTCGACAGCCAGCCGCTGTGGCAGGTGGCGATGGTGCTACAAGCCACCCAGGCGCAGAAGCTGGGACTGCGGCCGGATTACGGCATCGATTATCAGTTGCTGATGGCCGCCCGCGAGAGCAACATAACGGTGATGGAGCTGGAAGGCGCCGACAGCCAAATCGCGCTGCTGCGCGATCTGCCCGACGGGGGGATGGCGCTGCTGGAGGATACGCTGAGCCACTGGCGGACCAATGCCCGCCTGCTACAGGTGATGATCGGCTGGTGGCTGGAGCAACCGCCATCGCGCGGCGCGGTATCGCTGCCGACGACCTTTAGCCAGTCTTTGTATGATGTGCTGATGCACCAGCGCAATCTCGCCTGGCGCGAGACGCTGCTGGCCTTGCCGCCGGGGCGCTACGTGGTTGCCGTCGGCGCGCTGCACCTGTATGGCGAAGGGAATCTGCCGGATATGCTGACCTAAAAAAATGGCCAATATTGCTATTGGCCCGTCAAAGAGGAATTTCATCATTATTATTATCCCGGGATTTGCATCCCGGATCGTCTGATTGTCGCTCAAAGTGACCATCACTGCCAACACTATTGCGCAAGATGGTACTATTTTTTAGACAACCTGCGGGCGTATTCTGACGTCACGCAAAACCGGTTGGTAAGAAGGATAGCTATGACTCCCGCCGTTAAATTACTCGAAAAAAACAAAATCCCCTTTCAGATCCACAGTTACGATCACGATCCCAATGAGACCAACTTCGGAGATGAAGTGGTGCGCAAGCTCGGCCTCAATGCCGACCAGGTTTACAAGACCCTGCTGGTCGCCGTTAACGGCGATATGAAGCATCTGGCGGTCGCCGTCACCCCGGTCGCCGGGCAGCTGGATTTGAAGAAAGTGGCGAAAGCGCTGGGCGCCAAGAAAGTCGACATGGCCGACCCGATGGTGGCGCAGCGTATCACCGGCTATCTGGTGGGCGGCATCAGTCCGCTGGGGCAGAAGAAGCGCTTGCCGACGGTGATTGACGCCCCGGCGCAGGAATTTGCCACCATCTATATTTCCGGCGGCAAACGCGGTCTGGATATTGAGCTGGCGGCCAGCGATCTGGCGCAGCTTCTGGACGCGAAGTTCGCCGATATCGCCCGCCGCGATTGAGCACACCATCCCGGATAGCGGCGCACGCGCCTTATCCGGGCTACCCAACTCGTAGCCCCGGTAAGCGCAGCGCCACCGGGGAAATAGCCAACCTGAAGCTCAGACCTACTGCCAGCTCACCTCGCCTTTCGGCTCGTAGGCTGCCGCATCCAGCGGCGAGTTCTTCTCGATATACTCTTTCAGCACTTCGGCATCGATAAAGCCGGTATTCACATACCCGGGTTTATCGGCAATGTTCGGATAGCCATCGCCGCCGGTAGCGTTAAAGCTCAGCGTCGCCATCCGGTAGGTCTTCGCCGGATCCACCGGTTCGCCTTTGATTTTCAGATCGTTCAGTTTGCCATCTTTGGCTACAAAGCTGACGTTGGCAAACTGCGGATAGGCGCCGGAATCCGGCTTCATCTGCGCGACGGCGGTCAGGTAATCCACCACCTCCTTGCCGCTCATATCGACATAGGTCAGCACATTGCCGAACGGCTGGACCTTCATCACATCCTTATAGGTGATATCCCCCGCCTCGATGGAGTCGCGGATCCCACCGCCGCTCATCACCGCGAAATCCGCGTTGCTGCGCGCCATCTGCGCCGCCAGCAGCAGGTGCCCCATATTGGTCTGCACAAAGCGCACTTTACTGCGGTCGCCCTCCAGATGACCATTCACGCTACCGATTTTGACCTGCAGCTGCGCTTTGCCTTTGTTCTGGAATGGCGTCAGCAGCGACATCATCTGCGGGTTCTCTGCGATCTGCGGCGTATACAGCACCCGCTCGCTTTGGCCGTTATCGTAAGTCACTTTTTTCTTCAGGTTCACCGGGATCAACTGATAATGCACCAGCTTCATCTCGCCGTTGCGGAACTCAAAATCGGCGCGGCCGACGTATTTGCCCCACTCATGCGCCTGGACGATCCAGATGCCGTTCTGACGATCCGGCGCGCACGGGGTGCCTGGCACATAATCGACCTGCTTTTTATTTTCCGACGCCATGCATACCGGATCCTGCGAGTGACCGCCGACGATCATCGCCAGCGATCCCGCAGGTAAACTCCGCGCCATTTCAACGTCGCCCGGCGCGTTAGAGCCGTGGTTGCCATTGTCGTAATGGCCCATATGGGTGGTGGCCAGGATCACGTCCGGCTTTTCATTCTGCTGCAGCTCCTGGATCACCAGCTTCGCCTCTTCCGCCGGTTTGCGGAATTCGATATCGGTGAAATATTCCGGATTGCCAATCTTGGCCGTATCGTCGGTGGTTAAGCCAATCACCGCGATTTTCAGCCCGCCGCGCTTAAACAGCGCCCAGGGTTTGAACAGCCGTTCGCCGGTGCTTTTCTGATAAATATTGGCCGACAGGAACGGGAACTTCGCCCACTTTTCCTGCTGGCGCAGCACGCTAAGCGGATTATCAAATTCATGGTTCCCCACCGCCATTGCGTCGTAGCCGATCAGGTTCATGCCGCGAAAATCGGGCTCTGCATCCTGTAAATCAGACTCCGGCACGCCGGTATTAATATCGCCGCCGGATAACAGCAGGACGCTCCCCCCTTCCGCCGCCACTTCTTTCCGGATGCCATCGACCAACGTTTTCTGCGCCGCCAGACCATATTCGCCGTAGTCATTGCGCCAGAAATGGCCGTGATGATCGTTGGTGTGCAGGATGGTAATTTTATAGGTTTTATCCTGCTCATAGGCCTGTGCGGACAGGCTGCCCAGCGATAAGGCGGCAAATAACGCCAGCGCTACGCGATGTTTAAAATACTGCATGCTTCACTCCCTGACTTAATCCCAAGTGCCGAAAGTATAGCGAGTTAGTCGCGTTGACAAATATGTTTTCAGAATTGCGACTTCCTTCAACCCCTAAGGACAGGTATGTTAGTCGGATAATAATTCCACCTGCATCCTCTATACGCCTTCGCGTTGTATGGCATTGCGTCAGCCCGTTGGTTATATTTCCCATGTAGTAGCCGGGAAAATCAGGGTCGTCGCCATGGCGTAAAAATGACGAAAGCTATATAAAAAAGTGACGTGAACCTATGGCAATCAATCAGACCGCTCAACCCCTGTCCGGCCCCGCTGCGCCGCCGCAAAAAGCACGCACCTCGTTTGGCATCTTAGGCGCGATCAGCCTGTCCCATTTGCTTAACGATATGATCCAGTCGCTCATCCTGGCGATTTACCCGCTGCTGCAGGCGGAGTTCTCCCTTACCTTCGTGCAGATCGGGATGATCACCCTCACCTTCCAGCTGACCTCATCGCTATTCCAGCCGGTGATTGGTTACATCACCGATAAGCGCTCAATGCCGTGGTCCCTGCCGGTGGGCATGTGCTTCACCCTCTGCGGTTTGATTCTGCTGGCGCTGGCCGGGAGTTTCGGCATGGTGCTGCTGGCTGCCGCGCTGGTGGGTACCGGCTCCTCGGTTTTCCATCCGGAATCATCCCGCGTGGCGCGGATGGCCTCTGGCGGCCGTCACGGCCTGGCCCAGTCGCTGTTCCAGGTCGGCGGCAACTTCGGCAGCTCGCTTGGTCCATTGCTGGCGGCGGTAATTATCGCCCCCTATGGCAAAGGCAACGTCGCCTGGTTCGTGCTGGCCGCCCTGCTGGCTATTGTGGTGCTGTCGCAAATCAGCCGCTGGTATGCCGCACAGCACCGGATGAATAAAGGCAAACCGAAGCCGCTGATCGTTAATCCGCTGCCGCGCAATAAGGTGATTCTGGCGGTAGGTATTCTGCTGATGCTGATTTTCTCGAAATATTTCTATATGGCGAGCATTAGCAGCTATTACACCTTTTATCTGATGCATAAGTTCGGATTATCGGTGCAAAATGCCCAGCTTCATCTGTTTGCCTTCCTGTTCGCGGTTGCCGCCGGGACGGTAATCGGCGGGCCAGTTGGCGATAAAATTGGACGTAAATATGTGATTTGGGGCTCTATCCTCGGTGTGGCGCCGTTTACCCTCGTTTTACCCTACGCCAGCCTTGAATGGACGGGGATTTTAACGGTGATTATTGGTTTTATCCTCGCCTCGGCCTTTTCCGCTATACTGGTCTATGCGCAGGAGCTGCTGCCGGGTCGAATCGGCATGGTTTCTGGCCTGTTCTTCGGCTTCGCCTTTGGCATGGGTGGCCTTGGCGCCGCGGTGCTGGGCCTGCTGGCGGACCATACCAGTATCGATCTGGTGTATAAAATCTGTGCCTTCCTGCCGCTGCTGGGTTTCCTGACGATATTTCTTCCTGATAACCGGCAAAAAGCCTGATTATCCGGCGGCCAAAGTGCAACGCTGGCCGCCGTTATCCCTTGCGCCATCAGCCTGATGCGCGCATTCCCTCCGCGATTTTCCCTTCTGTGCCTTTTGGCCGGTTAATTCCATTTTTTTGCACAATTCAAGAATTATTCATAAACAAAGTGAACGTTTTTGTCATAAACTATTACCCGGATAGGGTAGCAAAATGGACCGATACACCACTGGAAAGGAGACGGAATGCACCACGCAACACCGCTTATCACCACCATTGTCGGCGGCCTCGTGCTCGCCTTTATTCTCGGCATGATTGCCAATAAGCTACGTATTTCTCCTCTGGTGGGATATCTCTTAGCGGGCGTGCTGGCCGGACCTTTCACCCCAGGCTTTGTTGCTGATACCAAACTGGCTCCTGAACTGGCAGAACTCGGCGTGATCCTGCTGATGTTCGGCGTCGGGCTGCATTTTTCCCTGAAAGATCTGATGGCGGTAAAGTCGATCGCCATTCCCGGGGCCATCGCCCAGATAGCCGTGGCGACGCTGCTGGGTATGGCACTTTCCGCCGCCCTTGGCTGGTCGCTGATGACCGGCATCGTCTTTGGCCTGTGTCTCTCCACCGCCAGTACCGTGGTGCTACTGCGTGCCCTCGAGGAGCGACAGCTTATTGACAGTCAGCGCGGGCAGATTGCCATTGGCTGGCTGATTGTAGAAGACCTGGTGATGGTCCTGACGCTGGTCCTGCTGCCAGCGATTGCCGGGATGACGGAGAAAGGTGACGTTGGCTTCGCCTCTCTGGCCCTCGACCTCGGGATCACCATTGGTAAAGTGGTGGCCTTTATCGCCATCATGATGCTGGTCGGTCGCCGGTTGGTGCCGTGGATCATGTCGCGCAGCGCCGCCACCGGATCACGCGAGCTGTTCACCCTGTCGGTGCTGGCCCTGGCGCTGGGCATCGCCTTCGGCGCCGTGGAGCTGTTTGATGTCTCCTTCGCCCTTGGCGCCTTCTTCGCCGGCATGGTGCTTAACGAATCTGAGCTGAGCCACCGCGCCGCCCATGACACCCTGCCGCTGCGCGACGCCTTCGCGGTGCTGTTCTTTGTCTCCGTCGGCATGCTGTTTGACCCGATGGTGCTGGTGCAGCAGCCGCTGGCGGTGCTGGCGACACTGGCGATTATTATCTTTGGTAAATCCGCCGCCGCCTTTTTCCTCGTGCGTATGTTTGGTCATTCGCCGCGTACCGCATTGACCATTGCCGCCAGCCTGGCGCAGATTGGTGAGTTTGCCTTTATTCTCGCCGGCCTGGGGATGGCGCTTAACCTGCTGCCGCAGGCTGGACAAAACCTGGTGCTGGCCGGGGCGATCATCTCGATTATGCTCAACCCGGTGCTGTTTACCCTGCTGGAAAAATATCTCGATAAAACCGAAACCCTCGACGAGCAGACGCTGGAAGAGGTGCTGGAAGATGAGAAACAGGTGCCAGTCGATATCTGTAACCACGCGCTGCTGGTTGGCTTCGGCCGCGTCGGCAGTCTGCTGGGCGAGAAGCTGATGGCCCAGGGGATCCCGCTGGTGGTGGTTGAAACCTCGCGTACCCGCGTGGATGAGTTACGCGAGCGCGGGATCAGCGCGGTGCTGGGTAATGCCGCCAATGAAGAGATCATGGAACTGGCGCATCTCGACTGCGCCCGCTGGCTGCTGCTGACTATCCCCAACGGCTACGAGGCCGGAGAGATTGTCGCTTCCGCACGGGAAAAATGCCCGAATATCGAGATCATCGCCCGCGCCCATTACGATGATGAAGTGGACTACATTATCGATCGCGGGGCTAATCAGGTGGTGATGGGCGAGCGGGAAATTGCCCGCGCCATGCTGCAGCTTTTGGAAACGCCACCGGCCGGTGAAGTGGTCACCGGCTGATGTACTGCCCTCTCCCCGTCGGGAGAGGGGCGCGCTTACCGATCCCAGTACGCCTCTTCCAGGCTGTCCTCACGCTCCGGCAGGCCGCGGGTTAAACGCGGCGAGTGCTGGTTCAGCACCTGATAGCTCACGCGGTTGGCATATTTACACACCTGCGCCAGTGAGGAGTAGGTCAGCCATTTGCATTTGTGCTTGCTGGAGTTGGGTACGTTATTGCGGTGGTAGTTATTGGCGGTGATGTCATGCAGCAGCGCCGCCAGGGCGCCGTCGCCAGCGCCGTTGGTATTCATGATTTTTTCAGGCCCGCCCATATACGGGGCGATATGTGAATAGATACGCAGCGGATTAACGCAATCCTGGTGGCGCATCGCACGGCTGAATTCAAACTGGTTAAACTCTGGGATCGCCCCCGGCAGCAGCGGATGCTGGGTTTTCCGCTTAGCCTCTTCTTCGGTAAAGCCCGCCATATACAGGCCCGCCGGACCGGCAGTGCACAGCACCAGGTCGACCCAGTCCAGCGCTTTATCCGCCGCCGACAGCGGATCGGCAAAACCGGTCAGGGCTTCCCCTTCTTCTTCATTCATCGCCAGAATCGAGACATGCTCCTGCAGGAACTGCTGCCACCACGCCGGGTTATCGGCAATCACGTATTTAGTTCCGAGAGTTAACACCACCGGCACATCATGCTTTTTGGCGTACTCGATGGCTTTCATCGTGGCGTCTGGCATCGGCTCGCCCGGCTTGCAGCGTACCAGGTAGGAGGTGAGCACCAGCGCCGAGGCGCCGGCGATCACCGCTTCCGGAATGCTTTCCGGGCGCAGCTTGTTCATGTGACCCGGGCTGATGGCGAAGGTGCGCTCGCCGCTGTCGCTGATCAGGGTAAAACAGCGGCCAATGGCGCCGTCGACGCCCTGCAGATAGTTCAGATCGGTGCGGCTGGAGGTATTGCACAGGTAGCGATAGGCATAGCCGCCGATGTCGATATTGCTGCACATCACGCCAAGCAGCACCGAGCGATCGTCCGCCAGCACCGAGTAGTTATGCATGGTATTGCCGATGGTGCCGCCGGCAAACTGATGGGTAATGAGATTATTGCGTACCAGCTCCTGGTACAGCGCCTCGGCGACGTCATCTTCAATCACCAGCGAGTGGCCCGCGCTCAGACCATAGCGTACGATAAACGCTTCATCCACTTTCGCTTCGATATCCACCAGCGTCTGGTCGATACCGACCACCCAGGAGACGCTGGATTCATTCTCCGGCTGAATTTGCTGCAGCAGCGGGTCGCGGGCGTTGACGGGAAAATAGTGTTTGGATTTGCGTTTACCGGGAAATTTCATAGTGGCGCTTAAATAACAGGGAACAAGCGGGAAATAGTAGCATATTCCCCGCCCTGCGCGCGATCAGCGATAAGGCGCCGTCAGGTTGACCATCATCTCAATATGCGCCACATCCGCATTTAGCGCCGGAATATATTCATACTGCTCGCCACCCGCTTCGAGGAAAACTTCCCGGTTCTGAACGGCAATCTCTTCCAGCGTTTCGAGACAGTCAGCGGCAAACCCCGGGCACAGCACCTGAATATGCTTCGTCCCCTGCTCGCCAAGCATCTTCAGCGTCTCATCGGTGTACGGCGTCAGCCAGGGTTCCCGGCCAAAGCGCGACTGGAAGGTCATCATCACCCGCTCCGGCGGCAGCCCCAGCGCGGAAACCAGTTCCCGCGTGGTATCGCGACAGCGCTGGGGATAATCATCGCCCTGGTTGGCATAGCGCTGCGGGATCCCATGGTAGGAGAGCAGCAGCAGATCGGGTTCCCCGTGCACCGCGAAGGAGGCGCGCACGCTGGCCGCCAGCGCATGGATATAGTCCGGGTGATCGGCATAGTCGCGAATAAACGAGATACCCGGAATAGCGCGCTTTTTCGCAAGGATCCGCGCCAGCTCATCCCAGACGGCGGCCACCGTCGAACAGGAATATTGTGGGTACAGCGGCAGCACCACGATGTGTCCCACCCCCTGCGCCAGTAAATCATCCACCGCGCTGGCCAGCGACGGCGAACCATAGCTCATGCCCAGCGCCACCGGCGTATCCGGCAGCCTGGCGGCCAGCGCCTGCTGCTGGCGACGGCTGTATACCATCAGCGGCGATCCCTCCTCCATCCACACGGACTGATAGAGCTTCGCCACGCGCGGGGAGCGAATCGGCAGTATGACGCCACGCAGCAGCGGCCACCATAGCAGACGAGATGTATCCACCACCCGTTTGTCGCTGAGGAATTGTCGCAGATAGCGCTTCACCGCACCGGGGGTGGGCGCATCGGGAGTGCCTAAATTGGCCAGCAAGATACCTGTTTTCGTCTGATGCATTACCGCCTCTTAACCATTTGAATCGCAGCCAATTGTAGCTGAAATGGCGCTAAACGGAACCAATCATAGCAAAAGGTAGAAATGAGAGGAGTTCTCATCCTGCGGCAGCAGGATGAGAAAAGGCTTTATCAGCCGAGGATTTTTTCCAGTTCAGCGCGCACGTCAGCTACCGCTTTGGTGCCGTCGACTTTGGCATATTTGGTGTTGCCCGCCTGCGCTTCTTTGGTGTAGTAGCCGATCAGCGGTGCTGTCATCTGATGGTATTCCACCAGGCGCTTACGCACGGTCTCTTCCTGGTCGTCTTTACGGGTGGTCAGCTCTTCGCCGGTCACGTCGTCTTTGCCTTCCACCTTCGGCGGATTGAATTTGATGTGGTATACGCGACCGGATGCCGCATGAACGCGACGGCCAACGATGCGGTCGACGATCAGTTCGTCCGGCACGTCGAATTCCAGCACGTAATCAACGGTAATACCCGCTTCTTTCATGGCGTCAGCCTGCGGAATGGTGCGTGGGAAGCCGTCCAGCAGGAAACCGTTACGGCAATCTTCCTGGGCGATACGCTCTTTCACCAGCGCGATGACCAGCTCATCGGTCACCAGCTTGCCGGCGTCCATAATGTCTTTCGCTTGCTTACCGAGCTCAGAGCCGGATTTTACCGCCGCGCGCAGCATATCGCCGGTGGAGATTTGCGGAATACCGTATTTCTCCATGATGAACTGAGCCTGAGTTCCTTTACCCGCGCCCGGAGCGCCAAGCAGAATAATACGCATTACGAAAATCCCCTCAAAAGTCGATTCAATTTTTCAAAAACGCTAAACCATACCACCAGAACGGCGATGGCTCAAGGAAGGCGGTGCGGCTGAAACGGTTAATGGTGAGATATTTTATGCAATCCAATGTGAAATGCCCCGCCGGAGCAAATTGCTCAGGCGGGGCATTTATCCCGTTCCCGGCGTCGCGTCGCTTGGCCGGGCTACTCGTTCAGGTTCGCGTCAGGAAGCCAGCAGCTGGTTCATACGGCGGATAAACTGGTTCGGATCTTCCAGCGTGCCGCGCTCAGCCAGCAGCGCCTGATCCAGCAGCAGCTCTACCCATTCACCGAACTGCGCGTCATCCTGGGTATCGGCGGCGCGTTTCACCAGCTGATGCGCCGGGTTCAGTTCGAAGATGTATTTCACTTCCGGTGCCGCCTGGCCCGCTGCCGCGAACAGCTTCGCCATCTGCGTGCTCATCTCATCGGCATCGGTAGTGACAATCGCCGGGGTGTCGGTCAGACGATGGGTCAGACGCACCTCTTTCACCCGGTCGCCAAGCAGGTTTTTCACACGCTCAACGAACGGCTCCAGCGCTTTTTCAGCTTCTTTGGTGGACTCGTCCACTTCATCCGCCAGCTTGTCCAGCGACTCGTCGGCTTTCGCCACCGACTGGAACGCTTTGCCGTCGAACTCGGTCAGGTAGCTCATCATCCACTCGTCGATGCGATCGGAGAGCAGCAGAACTTCAATCCCTTTCTTACGCAGCAGTTCGAGGTGCGGGCTGCTCTTCGCCGCCGCATAGCTGTCGGCAGTGATGTAGTAGATCTTCTCCTGGCCTTCTTTCATGCGCGAGACATACTCTTCCAGCGACACGGTCTGCGCGGAGGAGTCGGTATGCGTCGTCGCGAAACGCAGCAGTTTGGCGATCGCTTCCTGGTTGCTCGGATCTTCCGCCGGGCCCTCTTTCAGCACCAGGCCGAACTGTTTCCAGAAAGTTTGATATTTTTCAGCGTCGTCTTTCGCCAGCTTATCCAGCATCTGCAGCGCGCGTTTGGTCAGCGCGGTACGCAGGTTGCGGGTCACGCTGCTGTCCTGCAGGATTTCACGGGAGACGTTCAGCGGCAGATCGTTGGAGTCGATCAGGCCACGCACGAAGCGCAGGTAGTTCGGCATAAACTGCTCGGCGTCGTCCATAATGAACACACGCTGCACGTACAGCTTCAGGCCGTGTTTATGATCGCGGTTCCACATATCCCACGGCGCCTGCGACGGGATATACAGCAGGCTGGTATACTCCTGCTTACCTTCCACGCGGTTGTGGCTCCAGGTCAGCGGGTCGCTGTAGTCGTGAGCGATATGCTTGTAGAACTCTTTGTATTCGTCGTCGTTCACTTCGGACTTGCTGCGGGTCCACAGGGCCTGCGCCTTGTTGATTTTTTCCCACGAAATCACGGTTTCGCCGTCTTTCTCTTCCTGCTTTTCAATCTCAACCGGCAGCGCGATATGGTCGGAATACTTGCTGATGATGGAGCGCACGCGCCAGTCGTTGAGGAAATCGTCTTCGCCCTCACGCAGATGCAGGGTGATTTCGGTGCCGCGATCGGCTTTGGTGATGTCGGCAACGGTATATTCCCCTTCGCCGGCGGATTCCCAGAACACGCCATTCTCAGGTTTATCGCCCGCCGCACGGGTACGCACGGTCACTTTATCCGCCACGATGAAGGCAGAGTAGAAGCCGACGCCGAACTGGCCGATCAGCTGGCTGTCTTTCGCCTGGTCGGAACCCATCGATTCCAGAAACGCTTTGGTGCCGGACTTGGCGATAGTGCCGAGATGATCGATAACCTCTTCCCGGTTCATGCCGATACCGTTATCGGCGATGGTCAGGGTGCGGTTGTCTTTATCAAACGAAACCCGTACGCGCAGCTCGCCATCGCCCTCATACAAATCCGGCTGCGACAGCGCGCGGAAACGCAGCTTATCGGCCGCATCAGAGGCGTTGGAAATCAGCTCACGCAGAAAGATTTCTTTGTTGGAATAGAGGGAATGGATCATCAGGTGCAGAAGTTGCTTTACCTCTGACTGAAAACCACGAGTTTCTTGTCCTTTCATCTGATTCAACCTCAACAATGCCATTTTAAATGGGGTAAAAAACCGTTGAGTGGGAGATGGGGACTGCGGGGAAATTTTTCAAGCGGAGGCGGCGCTGGCCGCCTCCATTTGTTCAGAAAGTAATCTTGTGACGACCGGCCAGCGAGTGGGACAGCGTGGTGCCGTCGACCATTTCCAGCTCGCCGCCCACCGGCACGCCGTGGGCGATGCGGCTGGCATCAACGCCATACTGCGCGCACAGCTCCGCGATGTAGTTGGCCGTCGCCTCACCCTCAACGGTCGGGTTAGTGGCAAGGATCACCTCGGTGATCGACTCCGCTTCCAGCCGTTGTTCAAGGCGATCGAGCCCGATGTCATCTGGCCCGATGCCGTCGAGCGGCGACAGGTGCCCCATCAGCACGAAGTAGCGGCCGGAATACTGCCCGGTCTGCTCGATGGCGTGGATGTCCGCCGGACTCTCCACCACGCAGATCTGGCCGTTTTCCTGGCGACGCGGGTTGCTGCAGATATTGCACACCTCCTGCTCGGTGAAGGTGCGGCAATCGGCGCAGTGGCCGATCTCCGACATCGCGCGCGTCAGCGCCTGCGCCAGGCGCATACCGCCGCTGCGATCGCGCTGCAGCAGGGTAAACGCCATGCGCTGCGCCGACTTCGGGCCAACGCCCGGCAGACAGCGCAGCGCTTCCATAAGCTGAGTTAACAGCGGGCTGGTTTGCATCAGAACGGCATCTTGAAGCCTGGCGGCAGCTGCATACCGGCAGAAACGGAAGCCATCTTCTCTTTCTGGGTCTCTTCAATGCGGCGCGCGGCGTCGTTAAACGCGGCAGCCACCAGATCTTCCAGCATTTCTTTGTCGTCTTCCAGCAGGCTTGGGTCGATTTCCACACGGCGGCAGTTGTGCGCGCCGTTAATGGTCACTTTCACCAGACCCGCGCCGGATTCGCCAGTCACTTCCAGCTGAGCGATCTCTTCCTGCATCTTCTGCATTTTGTCTTGCATCTGCTGGGCCTGCTTCATCAGGTTACCCAGGCCGCCTTTTCCACCAAACATAGGCTTCTCTCTCAGTCAGTCATCGTTAAAGGTACTGAATGCCAGTCAGACTGGCGTTCAAATGGGGCGGATACTCTCTTCATCCAGATCGGCGTCGAAGAAACGACGCAGGGTCTGAATGTTATTATCCGCGATAATGGCTTCGCGCGCCTGCGCGAGCTTTTCTTCATAAATAGCCTGCCGCCACTCCAGCGGCGTACGCATCGCGGGATTATCATCTTCCACGATGGTCAATTCAACCGGCGTACCGTACAACACCCCCAGCGCTTCAGCCAGCTTTTGCTGCGCGCCGGTGGAATTGAGGTGACGCTGGCTGGGGCGCAGATGCAGACAGACGCGGCAGCCCTCCTGCTCTTTCCACGCGTTGAGCGCCACCTGCTCGACCAGCTTAGGTACCGCCAGCCGGCTCACTTCCGCCGCCCAGCTGTCGCGCTCGACCGCTTCTTCGGCGAGCTTGGCCGCCAGCTCCGGCGTCTTCTCATGCTCCAGCGCTTTTTTCAGCGCTTTTGGCGTCGCGACTTCGACTTTGGCCTCTTCAACCACTGTCGTCGCCTTCCAGCGATAGGCCTCTTTCTTCGCCGGGGCCTGCTCAAGGGCAGCCGCCGCCGGACGAGCCTGGACGCGCTCGGTAATCGAACTCAGTCGCTCCAGCGCAGCGTTATTCACCGGCCGCGCGCGGGAAGCGGCTGCCGGTTCACTCTTTTTTGGAGTGGTTGCTCCCTGGCTGCGCTGCAGGTGGCTGCGGGCCGCCAGCACCTGGCTGGTGGTCGGCGGCAAACTCTGCGACGGCTGCTGCGGCGGCGCAGCGGGGGCAACCGGCTGACGCGGCGCGGGCGCGGCGGTCTGTGCTGGCTGCACTTCCGGCTCTGGAAGCGGCTTACGCGGATGAAACGCCAGCGCGCGAAGCAGCGTCATTTCGACGCCCATTCGCCGGTCCGGCGCATAAGGCAGCTCTTTGCGGCCCATCAGCAGCGTTTGGTAGTAAAGCTGAACGTCACCCGGCGGTACGGTTCGCGCCAGTTCGCGCATCCGCACTTCGACCGTGGCCATATCGGCGCCCAGCGCCGAAGGCGACAGCTGTACCATGGCGATGCGGTGCAGCAGGCTCTGCATCTCCACCAACAGCGCCTCCCACTCGACGCCGCGTGCGGCGGCGTCATTGACGCCCGCCATCACCCGCTCGCCGTCGGCAGCGACCAGCGCTTCAATCAGCGACAGCGCCTGATCGTCATCAAGGGTGCCGAGCATAGCGTTCACCGATGCGGCCGTCAGCTGTCCTTCTCCACTGGCAATCGCCTGATCGGTCAGGCTTAAGGCATCGCGCAGGCTGCCGTCGGCTGCCCGCGACAAGAGCTGCAGCGCGCGGGGCTCAAAGGCAATCTGCTCTTCGCCAAGAATATGCTCCAGCTGATGGCGGATCTGTTCAACATCCAGGGCTTTGAGATGGAACTGCAGGCAGCGGGATAAGATCGTCACCGGCAGCTTCTGCGGATCCGTCGTCGCCAGCAGGAATTTGACGTGTGCTGGCGGCTCCTCCAGCGTTTTTAATAACGCGTTGAAGCTGTGGCGCGACAACATATGGACTTCGTCGATGAGATAGACCTTAAAGCGGCCGCGGGCCGGCGCGTACTGGACGTTATCCAGCAGGTCGCGGGTATCTTCGACTTTGGTGCGCGAGGCGGCGTCAATCTCAATCAGATCGACAAAACGCCCCTGTTCAATTTCCCGGCAGTTATCGCACACGCCGCAGGGGGTGGCGGTGATGCCGGTTTCACAGTTTAACCCTTTCGCCAGCAGACGGGCGATGGAGGTCTTACCGACCCCGCGGGTACCGGAAAAGAGATAAGCGTGATGAATGCGCCCTAACGACAAGCCGTTCGCCAGTGCGGTCAGCACATGTTCCTGGCCGACGACGTCAGCAAAGGTTTGTGGGCGCCATTTACGGGCTAAGACCTGATAACTCATGGGCTGGCTCTGAAACGCTGGAAGGTGAAATCACGAAGGGGTCATGCTATCACAGCCCCGCCCGATCGGCGAGGCTATGTGGAGGGATTTGCTTAGTGGCCCGGGAACGGCACCAGGCTGTAGCAGTGGATCCCCAGCTTCTCCAGGCGCTGTTCGCCGCCCAGATCGAACAGGTTGATAATGAAAGCGGCATCGTGCACTTCGCCGCCGAGACGGCGGATCAGTTTGACCGTCGCGTCGATGGTGCCGCCGGTCGCCAGCAGATCGTCCACCACCAGCACCTTGTCGCCCGGTTTGATCGCATCAACGTGGATCTCCAGCTGATCGGTGCCATACTCCAGCTCATAGCTCTCGGCAATGGTTTCACGCGGCAACTTACGCGGCTTGCGAACCGGAACAAAGCCCACGCCCAGCGCCAGCGCAACCGGGGCGCCGAACAGGAAGCCACGCGCCTCAGTCCCTACCACTTTGGTAATACCCGCGTCTTTGTAGCGCTCGGTCAGCAGTTCAATGCTAAGCGCGTAGGCCCTCGGGTCTTCCAGTAAGCTGGTGACATCGCGGAAAAGAATGCCAGGTTTTGGATAATCCTCGATACTCTGGATGCTGTTCTTCAGATATTCAAGCTGCTGTGCAGTTGCGGTCATAAGTGTATGCCTGATTGAAACGGTGTTACCCACGGGCGTGCAAAAGGGGCCAAAGAAACATTTGTTTAACCTTTGACCAGGCTTGCCCGCGCTCGAAAACGCCAGAATTTACTGGCTGTCAGCAACAATTGCAACAGGCATTATTGCGCATCAGTGCTTTTGTTGCTTTGCGTCAACCACCGGAATGCGCCACATAAAGATCAGCAGGCAGGCCAGAATGACCAACAGCATGATGCGCACCCACGTAAGCTTAACCAGCCACAGCGAAATAGCAAAAGTCACTACGATCATCGCAATGGCGCGCGGTTTGGCGCCGCGAGGCATCGCGCGGTACTGCTGCCAATGGCGAAGATAGCCGCCAAACCAGGAGCGATACAGCAGCCACTGGTGAAAGCGCGGCGATGAGCGGGCAAAGCACCAGGCGGCGAGCAGAATAAACGGCGTCGTCGGCAGCAACGGTAAGAAGATGCCCAGCGTACCCAGCGCTACCGCCAGCCAGCCGATAATGGTTAGAATAACAGGTGGCATAATGCGAATCGTTATCAAACAGATGAGGCTACTGTAGCACAGTTGGCTGGAAGGGAATGGAGAGGTGTGGTGAAAACAGCTCAACTTTTACAAACGCTGAACGATCAGCTCAGCGAGCTGGCCGCGCTGGTGGCGCCGCTGGCGGAGCACGCGACCCTGAGCCCACGCTTTGACCGTCAGCTCTTTCATACCCGCAGCACGCTGATGCAGGACTATCTGGCGGAAGCCCGGCAAAACTTTTCCCAACTGAGCCAGGCCGTCGAGCGCCAGCAGCTGCCGCAGGTGGTCTGGATTGCCGAGCGTCTGGCGGCGCAAATCGCCGCGCTGCGTCGTGAAACCGCCACCTGGTCCTTGCGCAGTTGGGACCACGCGTCGCCAACGCTGAGCCGCTGGCAGCGCCGTCGCCTGCAGCATCAGGAGTATGAGCGCCGCCTGCTGGCGATGCGCGACCAACGTCAGCGTCAGCTGGCGCAGGCGACCAGCCTTGACGAGCAGCAGCGGCTGGGGAAAGAAGTTGAAGCCTACAGCGGCCGGTTGGCGCGCTGCCGACAGGCACTGGACAAGATTGAAAACGTACTGGCGCGGCTGACGCGCTAACAGGAGAGCCCGATGTCGCTGGAAAATGCATCCGATGAGGTCAAACTGGCCGTCGATTTAATCATGTTGCTGGAATCACATCAGATCCCGGCGCAAACCGTGCTGGGCGCGCTGGAAATTGTCAGGCGGGATTATGCAAACAAGTTAAAAAACGCGGAAAGCGGGTCGCAAAACCCAGAGAAGTAGGATGTTGTCTCCGGCAGTGTGCTGGCAGTCTGGTCCTCTGCGCATGACGCCACTGGAGACAATATTGATGGAAAAAGTCAGTCAAACCCCACACGACGCGGTGTTTCGCCAGATGCTCATGCATCAGGCGGTCGCGAAGGATTTTTTGCAGTTGTATCTCCCCGCGCCGTTTCTGGCGATCTGCGAACTGGATTCGCTGCAGCTGGTCTCCGGCAGCTTTGTTGAAGAGGACCTGCGCGCCAGCTATTCCGATATCCTTTACTCACTGCGCACGCGTCATGGACCGGGCTATGTGTACGCGCTGATTGAGCACCAGAGTACCCCGGACAAGCTGATGGCATTTCGCCTGCTGCGCTATGCGCTGGCCGCCATGCAGCGTCATCTGGACGCCGGCCACGACACGCTGCCGCTGGTGGTGCCCATTCTGTTTTATCACGGCAAAGTGAGCCCCTGGCCCTGGGCCCGCAACTGGCAACAGCTATTCGCCGATCCGGCGCTGGCGAAGACGCTCTATAGCAATGATTTTCCGCTGGTGGACCTCACCGTAATGCCAGATAATCAGATCGCCCGTCATCGGCGGATGGCCATGCTGGAGCTGCTGCAAAAGCATATCCGCCATCGCGATCTGGCCGAGCTGCAGGTGCCGCTGATTGCGCTGATGACGCAAGGCTATCTGACCGAAGCGCAGCTGAATACGCTGCTGCGCTATATGTTGCAGGCGGGAACTACGGAACATCCGGGGGCGCTGATCCGCACGCTGGCGGCGCAGTCGCCCAGGCATAAGGAGCTGATGATGACCATTGCCGAATGGCTGGAAGAAAAAGGCCGTAAACAGGGACAGCAAGAGGGTGAGCAGGAAGCCACCCGCAGCATCGCCGCCAGAATGTTGGCGCGCGGCCTCGAACGTCAAACCGTGCAGGAGCTCACCGGGCTCAGCGATGAAGAACTCGCCGCGCTGGCACCCTGAAGCAGCAGGGGCGGCTTTGCGCCGCCCCTCTTCGATCAGGACGCGGTGGTGGGCGCCAGATCGTCCCCCTTCCCGTCCCGCTTCACTTCGGTGACTTCATCACCTTTTTCATTGCGCAGATGAACTTCCAGCTGGTTAAAGGCAATGTTAATGTCATTCTCCCGGCACAGGCGGTCGATGGCGCGGTTGAGCTCATCCACCGTGTAGCTGCGATCGCGCAGTTCACGAACATACAGACGCAGTTCATGATCCAGCGTACTGGCCCCGAAGGTGGTGAAGAAAACCGCTGGCGCCGGCTCCTGCATCACTTTCGGATGATCGTGCGCGGCCTTCAGCAGCACCTCTTTCACTTTATCCAGATCGGAGCCATAGGCGACGCCGAGGCGGATCACCACCCGGGTCACGGTGTCGGAGAGCGACCAGTTGATCAAGCGCTCGGTAACGAACGCCTTGTTCGGGATAATTACCTCTTTGCGATCGAAGTCGGTGATGGTGGTCGCGCGGATACGGATTTTGCTTACCGTACCGGAGAAGGTGCCGATGGTTACCGTATCCCCAATGCGCACTGGACGCTCGAACAGAATAATCAGACCGGAGACGAAGTTACCGAAGATCTCCTGCAGGCCAAAACCTAAACCAACCGACAGCGCGGCCGCCAGCCATTGTAGTTTATCCCAGGAGACGCCCAGCGACCCGAACACCGTCATCGCCCCGATGGCGATAATCGCATAGTTAAGAATGGTGGTGATGGCGTAGGAGGTGCCCTGACGCATATTGAGACGCGAGAGAACCAGCACCTCCAGCAGACCCGGCAGGTTGCGTATTAGCGCCCAGGCGACCATCGACGCCACAATGGCAAACAGCAGACTGCCCATCGTGACGCTGCGCACCACGCTGGCCCCCGCTTCGGTACCGTTGTAGTGCCAGAGGGTAATGCTGTCGAGATAGGCGAAAACGGTGATCAGATCAGACCAAATCGCCCAGAACATGACCGCGAACAGCGCGATCATCACCAGCATGGTGATGCGCAGCGTCTGCTGGTTGACCTGCTCGAGAGCGATAGTCGGCTCCTCCTGCGGCTCGGCGCCTTCCGCGCCCTCCTTCACCAGATGCTGACGGCGCGCCAGCGCCCGGCGCCAGGCGATACGTCGCGCCGCCACGCTCAGACCGCGCAGCACGGTCTGGTACAGCAGGTTCCAGATCATCACCAGATACACGGTCTCGATCCAGCGTCCCGCCAGGCGCAGCGTGGTGTAGAAGTAACCGGTCGCCGTCAGCACCATCAGGGCTACCGGGACAATAGACAGCACGGTGATCGTCAGCAGGCGCAGGCTGTGTGATTCTTTATCACGCCAGCTTTCCCGACACATCGGCCAGACCAGCACGGCAATCAGCAGCAGATTGAAGAAAATCACAAACTGCCCCAGCACGTCGTCCATCAGGTTCAGTGGCGACAGCTCGGAAATCACCGACCAGAAATTCAGCGGCAGCAACGCGAGGCTGACGCGAACAATTTGTCGCCGCCAGTGGCTGGTCAACTGCGCAGGCATATTGAAGTGGCTGACCGCCACGCCGTTCTTTTCCAGCACTTTCCAGCACAGACCAAACACCAGCCAGAACATGGCCAGCTTTTTACTGTACGCCCACAGCAGTCCGCTGATATTAAGCTGCATGGTGAGTAAGATCAGGCCAATCGCCAAAATTACCAGCACCACCGGCAAGGCCCGAATCAGGTCGATCAGGATCGCCTTTGGCGTATGCAGCTGGGTATCGTTGCGCAGCTGCCCCACCTGGGAAGCAAGCTTAGCCTGATAATCCTTCAGCCACTGCAGACGCCAGCGGATCAGGCCGGCAATCAGCAGCAATGGTAAACCGGCCAGGAAAGCGATAAACACCGCGGGCCACGCTTTTTCCCAGTTCACGGTGATTTTCATCGCCTTAAACTGACCTTTCAGCGCTTCCGGGAAGGCCTTAATCCACTCCCAGTCCATCGGTTTATTGCTGTTCACCCAGAAAATTTGTTGGGTCAGAATTTCCTTCAGACTGCTCGAGACGCTCATCAACTGCTGCTGGTTGATCTGCAGGTTGATGGCCATCATCAGCTGGTTCCCCAGCTGTTTGTTGAACTGGTCAAGCAGTTCGCGGCGCATGTCGATCACTTCCAGTAGCGCGGCGTGGACTTCATCGTTCACTTCGCTGCTGTGCCCCTCCTCCAGTTTGGCGACAAAGGCGTCGCTCTGGAACAGCGCGTCGCGCTGCTGGTTCACCTCAAACTGCTCGAGCCGCAGGTCGGCGATGCGGTTGGTCATATCCTGCAGTTCGTCCGCCGACGGCAGCGTCTGCTGTTGCTGATAAAGAATGCGCGACAGCAGCAGGCTCCCCCGCAGAACTGAAATTTGCTCTTTAATATCCCGTTCAGACTGCAGCGCGCGGTCGAGCCAGTTCTTCACCTGGATATTGCGCTGCACCAGCTGGTTACCGTTCTCCGTCGCCTGGATCAGCTTCTCGCTGAGCTGATGGTTAATATCCAGCTCCTGCTTAACCAGCGGATTGGCCTGAATTCGCGTGGTTTCGTCCGGGGTGACCGCCTCCTGGGCGGTTTTCTCCGTCAGCGTAAGCCGCTTGCTGTTCACCGCCTCCTGCAGCAGCTGCAGCTGATGCTCCAGCCGGTTGCTCCAGGCGGTGACGTAGTCACGCTGCTTCTGCAGGGTATCCTGCAGGACGGTGTTGCCTTCGAGGCTCTTGCGCTGCTGCTCAATCTGCGCGTTGAGCAGCGCCTGTTGAGCCTGCAACAGCACCTGCTGGGTCGGGCGCAGCGTCTCGTCGCCCACCGAGGTGCCATTCAGCCGATTGCGGATCTGCTGCAACTGTTGGGAGGCGTTATACATCGCGTTCTGCACACGTTCCGGCTGCGTTTGCAGGGAAACCAGCTGGCTGTTATAGGTCGCCAGATCGTTTTGCGCATTCTGCAGGTCGTCCAGCGTCTGAGTGACGCGTGATTCCAGTTGACGCAGAGAGAGCGTACTGAGCGTTTTGCGCGTGGCGGCGTCGTCGGGGACGTCGCTCAGATTGTTGAGACTATCCACCGCCTGGCGCAGCTTCGCCGGGGCTTGCTCGACCTGCTGACGCAGCTGTGCCGTCTCGCTTTTGATGCGCTCGATTTTATCCAGCGTTTCCAGCGTCTGGGTCAAATCCTGCTGGACCAGTTTGTCCTGCGGAGTCAGTTCTTTTTGCTTGTTTAACGTATTGAGCTGGCTCTGCACCTCTGCCCGGTCAGGGAGGTCCGCGGCGCGGCCCTGGACTGGGCTGAAAAGGCCAATAAAGCAGAGCAGCGTAATGAAAAAGATAAACGTGGCGCGTTGCCTGGAGATCGTGTGCAGCATAGTTAATATGAATGAATGCAAATGCCGGAGAATACCGGGGGTCGTCGCAAGCGCGCAGAATAGCACTTCTCTTCGCTGGCGAATAGCGGCGGACGGCGCTAAAAATTCACGTACATCCGCGCGCTAACGTTAAGCTGTCAGGCTCTCCGGGCCGCGTAGCGTAGGACAGAACTGATACATCTCCAGCAGGATGGCGACGTAGTCGCGCGCTTCCGCATGCAGGTCGAACGAGTCAGGGGCAAACAGCCAGTTTTCCATCAGGCCGGAAAGGTAGCTGCGCATTAACACGGCCGCCCGCCGGGTGAGTAAATTGGCGGGCAACAGCTTCGCGGCGATGCACTCTTTTAAGGTCTGCTCGATACGCTCGTAGCTCGCCAGGGAGAGCTGCCGCTGGGCCTGCTGCACTACGGTCATCTCACCGACAAACTCACACTTATGATAGATAATCTCCATCATTAATCGTCGACGTTCCTCTGTCACTGTCGCTTCAAGAACATAGACTAATATCTCCCTGATAACTGAGAGTGGATCGTTGGGGAATTTTGCCCGATACTCAATTTCGAGATCGCTAATACTGGCGTCTGACAGCTCCCAAATTTCGTTGAATAAATCTGATTTATTCTTGAAATGCCAGTAGATAGCCCCCCTCGTTACACCCGCAGCTTTTGCAATTGTTGCCAACGAGGTAGATGATACGCCTTGCTGCGAAAACAGACGCAGAGCAACATCCAGAATCAGTTGCCGGGTTTCACGTGCCTGTTGTTTGGTTTTTCGTGCCATAGGTTAATGACTTTACAGAGGTTACGTTTACATACATTTGTGAATGTATGTACCATAGCATGACCATAATAGAAAGACTGTAGTGGGTTTGTGGTTGTTTGAGCCACTGAACATTTTGAAATTGGACACTCGAGGTTTACATATGAACAAAAACAGAGGGTTAACGCCTCTGGCGGTCGTTCTGATGCTCTCAGGCAGCTTAGCGCTAACAGGATGTGACGATAAACCGGCTCAACAAGGAGCCCAGCACATGCCGGAAGTCGGTATTGTGACGCTCAAATCCGCACCTCTACAAATAACCACCGAACTGCCAGGCCGCACCAGCGCCTATCGCATTGCGGAAGTCCGTCCTCAGGTCAGTGGCATTATTTTAAAACGTAACTTCGTGGAAGGTAGCGATATCCAGGCCGGCGTCTCCCTGTATCAGATCGATCCCGCCACCTATCAGGCCAGCTATGACAGCGCCAAAGGCGACCTGGCAAAAGCCCAGGCGGCGGCGAACATGGATCAACTGACGGTCAAGCGTTATCAGAAACTGTTAGGCACCAAATATATTAGTCAACAAGACTACGATACCGCCGTTGCGACAGCACAGCAGAGCAATGCGGCCGTGGTCGCAGCAAAAGCAGCTGTTGAAACCGCGCGCATCAATCTGGCCTACACCAAAGTCACCTCGCCAATTAGCGGCCGGATTGGTAAATCCGCCGTGACCGAAGGGGCGCTGGTGCAGAATGGTCAAACGACTGCCCTGGCAACCGTTCAGCAGTTGGATCCGATCTATGTTGACGTCACCCAGTCGAGCAATGATTTCCTGCGCCTGAAACAGGAGCTGGCCGATGGCCGCCTGAAACAGGAAAACGGCAAAGCGAAAGTGGAGCTGGTGACGAATGACGGTCTCAAATATCCGCAGGCCGGCACGCTGGAATTTTCGGATGTCACCGTCGATCAGACCACCGGCTCTATCACGCTGCGCGCGATTTTCCCGAACCCGGACCACACCCTGCTACCGGGGATGTTTGTGCGTGCCCGTCTGGAAGAAGGGGTTAACCCTGACGCCCTGCTGGTACCGCAACAGGGTGTTACCCGTACGCCGCGCGGCGACGCCAGCGTCATGGTGGTCGGGGAAGGCGATAAAGTCGAAGTCCGCCAGGTCACTGCTTCTCAGGCGATCGGCGATAAATGGCTGGTCACTGACGGTCTGAAAACTGGCGATCGCGTTATCGTCACCGGCCTGCAAAAAATCAAACCAGGCGTGCAGGTAAAAGCGCAGGAAGTAGCTTCTGATGATAAACAGCAAGCCGCAGGCAACGCGCCATCAGAACAAACCAAGTCTTAACTTAAACAGGAGCCGTTAAGACATGCCTAATTTCTTTATCGATCGCCCCATATTTGCATGGGTGATCGCCATCATCATCATGCTGGCTGGGGGATTATCGATCCTCAAATTGCCGGTAGCGCAATATCCGACGATTGCGCCGCCAGCAATTTCCATTACCGCCATGTACCCCGGTGCTGACGCCGAAACTGTGCAGAACACCGTGACTCAGGTTATCGAACAGAATATGAACGGTATCGACCACCTGATGTACATGTCCTCCAATGGCGACTCCACCGGTACGGCGACCATCACCCTGACCTTCGAATCCGGTACCGATCCGGATATTGCCCAGGTTCAGGTTCAGAACAAGCTGGCGCTGGCGACGCCTCTGCTGCCGCAAGAAGTACAGCAGCAAGGGATTAGCGTTGAGAAAGCGTCCAGCAGCTTCCTGATGGTTGTCGGCGTTATTAACACCAACGGCACCATGAACCAGGACGATATTTCGGACTACGTGGCGGCCAACATGAAGGACCCGATCAGCCGTACCAGCGGTGTCGGCGACGTTCAGCTGTTCGGTTCCCAGTACGCGATGCGTATCTGGATGGATCCGAACAAACTGAACAACTTCCAGCTGACGCCGGTGGACGTGATCAGCGCCCTGAAAGCGCAGAACGCCCAGGTGGCCGCGGGTCAGTTAGGCGGTACGCCGCCGGTGAAAGGCCAGCAGCTTAACGCCTCGATCATCGCGCAAACCCGTCTGACCAATACCGAAGAGTTTGGCAACATTCTGCTGAAGGTGAACCAGGACGGTTCCCAGGTTCGTCTGCGCGATGTCGCCAAAATTGAGCTGGGCGGCGAAAGCTATGACGTAGTGGCGAAGTTTAACGGCCAGCCAGCATCGGGTCTGGGTATTAAACTGGCTACCGGCGCGAACGCGCTGGATACCGCCAACGCTATCCGTGCAGAACTGGCGAAGATGGAGCCGTTTTTCCCGTCGGGGATGAAGATCGTTTACCCGTATGACACCACCCCGTTCGTGAAAATTTCTATTCACGAAGTGGTTAAAACGCTGGTGGAAGCGATCATCCTGGTGTTCCTGGTCATGTATCTGTTCCTGCAGAACTTCCGCGCCACGCTGATCCCGACCATCGCCGTACCCGTAGTCCTGTTAGGCACCTTCGCGGTGTTGGCGGCGTTTGGCTTCTCGATAAACACCCTGACGATGTTCGGGATGGTGCTCGCCATCGGCCTGTTGGTGGATGACGCCATCGTGGTGGTCGAGAACGTCGAGCGCGTAATGGCGGAAGAGGGTCTGCCGCCGAAAGAAGCGACGCGTAAATCGATGGGACAGATCCAGGGCGCGCTGGTCGGTATCGCCATGGTGCTGTCGGCGGTATTTATCCCAATGGCGTTCTTCGGCGGTTCAACCGGGGCCATCTATCGCCAGTTCTCCATCACCATCGTTTCTGCGATGGCGCTGTCGGTACTGGTGGCGTTGATCCTGACGCCAGCGCTGTGCGCCACGATGCTGAAGCCTATTCAGAAAGGCAGCCATGGCGCGACCACCGGTTTCTTCGGTTGGTTTAACCGCATGTTCGATAAGAGCACGCACCACTACACCGACAGCGTAGGCAACATTCTGCGCAGCACCGGTCGTTATCTGGTCCTGTATCTGATCATCGTGGTGGGCATGGCGTGGCTGTTCGTCCGTCTGCCGAGCTCGTTCCTGCCGGACGAGGACCAGGGGGTATTCCTGAGCATGGCGCAGCTGCCTGCCGGCGCCACCCAGGAGCGTACGCAGAAAGTGCTGGATGAGATGACGAATTACTATCTCACCAAAGAGAAGGACAACGTGGAATCCGTGTTTGCGGTTAACGGCTTCGGCTTCGCCGGCCGCGGCCAGAACACCGGCATCGCGTTCGTCTCGCTGAAAGACTGGAGCCAGCGTCCGGGTGAGGAAAACAAAGTTGAAGCGATCACCGGCCGGGCGATGGGCTACTTCTCGCAGATTAAAGATGCGATGGTGTTCGCCTTTAACCTGCCAGCTATCGTTGAACTGGGTACCGCGACCGGCTTTGACTTCCAGCTCATTGACCAGGGCGGTCTGGGCCACGAAAAACTGACCCAGGCGCGTAACCAGCTGTTTGGCATGGTGGCGCAGCACCCTGACGTGTTAACCGGCGTGCGTCCTAACGGTCTGGAAGATACACCGCAGTTTAAAATCGATATCGATCAGGAAAAAGCCCAGGCGCTGGGCGTCTCCATCAGCGACATTAACACCACGCTGGGCGCGGCCTGGGGCGGGAGCTATGTCAACGACTTTATCGACCGCGGCCGCGTGAAGAAAGTGTACATCATGTCTGAAGCGAAATACCGTATGCTGCCGGAAGACATCGGCAAGTGGTATGTTCGCGGCAGCGATGGTCAGATGGTGCCGTTCTCCGCCTTCTCTACTTCGCGTTGGGAATACGGTTCGCCGCGTCTGGAACGCTACAACGGCCTGCCGTCGCTGGAAATTCTCGGCCAGGCAGCGCCAGGCAAGAGTACCGGTGAGGCGATGAGCCTGATGGAAGAGCTGGCGGGTAAACTGCCTTCCGGTATCGGCTACGACTGGACCGGGATGTCTTATCAGGAACGACTGTCCGGCAACCAGGCCCCTGCCCTGTATGCCATTTCGCTGATTGTCGTCTTCCTGTGTCTGGCAGCGCTGTATGAGAGCTGGTCAATTCCGTTCTCGGTCATGCTGGTCGTTCCGCTGGGTGTGGTCGGTGCGCTGTTAGCCGCTACCTTCCGCGGTTTAACCAACGACGTTTACTTCCAGGTGGGCCTGTTGACCACCATCGGCCTGTCGGCGAAGAACGCGATATTGATCGTTGAATTCGCCAAAGACCTGATGGAGAAAGAGGGTAAAGGGCTAATTGAGGCAACGCTTGAAGCAGTGCGTATGCGTCTGCGTCCGATCCTGATGACCTCCCTGGCGTTTATCCTCGGCGTTATGCCGCTGGTGATCAGCTCGGGTGCCGGCTCCGGCGCGCAGAACGCCGTCGGTACTGGCGTAATGGGCGGGATGGTGACCGCGACGATTCTGGCCATCTTCTTCGTGCCAGTGTTCTTCGTGGTGGTTCGTCGCCGCTTTAGCAAGAAATCGGAAGATATTGAGCACAGCCATCAGGTTGAGCATCATTAATCGTCACACTTGAACAAAGGGCCGCCTTCGCGGCCCTTTTTTTGTCCGTCGCAACAGGGCACATATTGCCATTGTTTATTTTTCACACTGCATTTAATATATATTGATATGGTCCTGGCTATTTTTTCACATTGCCTGGCACTTATGATCTTTACACACTCATTTACCAGGAATAATCCTAATACCAACGCCCGCGGCCGGCGGTTTCTGAACGCGACAGCTGCCTGCCTTAAGCCGATGATTGATAAGACTTCTCTATTTCTCGGGCTGTGCGCCAGGGCCTGCGAAATTAATTCGTCTATTTTTAAGATAATTTCTCTCTGATAATTGTAATTTTTCGTAATAGCACGATGAAATCTGTTGGAGAGTGGATTATAGTTAAATCAGCAGGATTACTCAGTTAGTGTCAGGTCGGTTAGTCGTGTTCATCCCACAACGGTGTTTGTTAGTCGTCGTTTAAACCACTCAAAAGGGGATGCGTTATGGACGAATACTCGCCAAAAAGACATGATATTGCACAGCTACGCTTTCTCTGCGAAACGCTGTATCATGACTGCCTTGCAAACCTGGAAGAGAGCAACCATGGCTGGGTCAACGACCCGACTTCGGCTGTCAATCTTCAGTTAAATGAATTGATCGAGCACATTGCCACATTCGCGCTTAATTATAAAATTAAGTACACTGAGGATAATAAACTGGTCGCTCAGGTTGACGAATATCTGGACGATACTTTTACCTTGTTCAGTAACTACGGCATTAACTCAACGGATTTGCAAAAGTGGAAAAAATCCGGTAATCGACTATTTCGTTGCTTTGTCAACGCCAGCCGGGAAAACCCGGCCAGTCTCTCGTGTTAGAATTATTACAATCAAAAGGTGGAATTATGTCTGATAAGCCATTAACTAAAACAGACTATTTGATGCGCTTACGTCGTTGCCAGACAATTGACACGCTGGAGCGCGTCATTGAAAAAAATAAATATGAACTGTCTGATAATGAACTGGCGGTATTTTACTCAGCCGCCGATCATCGTCTGGCTGAACTGACCATGAATAAGCTGTACGATAAGATCCCGACCTCAGTCTGGAAGTTTATCCGCTAATCGACGCGCACAACGTGGTCTGCTGACCGGACGGTACGCGTCAGCCGCCGCAGGGTATCTTTGTGATAGTCATCACATCATTCAGCTAACAGCAACCCTGTAACCGGTTTCTTTTTTATACTGCTACGGCCATCTCAAGTCAGGTATAAGGAAGACCCATGAGTGAAGAAAAACGTAAAATGATCGCCGGTGAGCTCTATTTATCTGGCGACCCAACGCTTCGCGCCGATCGCCTGCGCGCCAGACAGTTGTTACACCGTTATAATCATTCCTCCCCGGATGCGCAGGAAGAACGTCAGCATATTCTGGCCGAGCTGTTCGGTCGCGCCGGCGATGCGTATATCGAGCCAAGCTTTCGCTGCGACTACGGCTACAATATCTTTCTCGGCAAGGCGTTTTACGCCAATTTTGACTGCGTGATGCTGGACGTTTGCCCTATTCATATTGGCGATAACTGCATGCTGGCGCCGGGCGTCCATATTTATACCGCCACCCATCCGCTGGATGCCGAGGCGCGTAACAGCGGCCAGGAATATGGCAAACCAGTGACCATTGGCCACAATGTGTGGATTGGTGGGCGGGCGGTAATCAATCCCGGGGTGACCATTGGTGATAATGCGGTCATTGCGTCCGGTGCAGTCGTCACCAAAGATGTACCGGCCGGGGCCGTTGTCGGCGGCAACCCGGCGCAGATCATTAAGCGCCTTCCGCTACCAAATCCGTAACTGTTATGGTTTTCTGTAACTGATCTGTTACTTTCGCCGTGGAATATTGCAACATAAAATAGCCTTCAGGCTAAGCCTGCCACGCCTGGTCCGCCGGGCATGCACGGCTGGCTCATTGCAGAATTCGGGGACCAAGATGACAGAAATACAACGCCTGCTAACTCATACCATTGACGAACTCAACGTTCAGGAAAAACGCGATAATCGCCCGCGTTTTAGCATCAGTTTTATCCGCAACCATCCGGGGCTGTTTGTTGCCATGTATGCCGCGTTTCTGGCGACGCTGGTGGTCATGCTGCGCTCTGAAACGCTGGTAGACTCGGTCTGGTTGCTGGTGGTGCTGTTCATCCTGTTCAACGCCTTTTTCTTCTTTGATGTCTATCCGCGCTATCGTTATGAAGATATCGATGTCCTCGACTTTCGCGTGTGCTACAACGGGGAATGGTATAACACCCGCTTTGTTCCCCGGCAGCTGATCGAGCGTATTCTTCAGTCGCCGGATGTCGATAGCGAGCAGAAGGCGCAGCTCAAAAAGATGGTCGCCACCAAAGGCGAGCTCTCCTTCTACGACGTTTTTACGCTGACCCGCGCCGGTGCTGCACAATAAGACGATTTAGCGTCCGCAGCGCCAGCGGATAGCGGGAAGCAGAAGTATTACCATATCCCAGCACCAGCCCGCTCCGCCCCCGCTGCGGGTCGAGATAGAAATGACTTAACGCGGCAGGCGCCAGTTGAAACTGACGCGCCTGCTGCGCAATCGTCTGGTCATCGAACCCTTCCATTGCGACTGTCAAATGGAGCCCCCCTTCCCCGCCAAGGACCTCGCATGGCACGGTTATCTCTTGCGCCAGTGCCTCACGCAGCTGTTGTTGGCGCTTGCGGTACAGGCGACGCATGGCCGCCAGATGGCGAGCATAGTGCCCCTTCTCAATAAACCTGGCCAGCGCCCGCTGTTCCGTGCGGTGTCCTCCACGCAGCAACGTGCCAATCACATCCTGAACGGCATCCGCCAGCGCAGGCGGCATCACCATGAAGCCAATACGCAGCGCCGGAAAGAGTGTTTTGCTGAAGGTACCGAGATACACCACCGGGGCATCCGGCACCATCCCCAGCATCGCCGGGATCGGCTCTCCGCTATGGCGAAACTCGCTGTCGTAGTCATCCTCCACAATCCACGCCCCGTGCAGGCGGGCGTACTCCACCAGCGCCAGACGTCGCGCGGCGCTCATGACGCTCCCGAGGGGATACTGATGAGAGGGAGAGGTGAAGATCAGCCGGGGCGGCTCCGCGACGCCGTTGGCAATCCCCATCCCTTCGTCATCGACCGCCATCCCGCTGACCCGCAGCCCTGCCCGCTGGAAGCTGCTCCTGGCCCCCAGGTAACCCGGCTCTTCCACCCACACGCTGTCGCCAGGATCCGTCAACAGCGAAGCGCATAAGTTCACCCCTTCCAGGGCCCCTTCGGTAATGACAATCTGCCGAATATCGCAACGGATCCCCCGGGAGAGCGCCAGATGACGAGCGATAGCCTCCCGCAGCAAGGGGTCGCCTGCCGCCTCGCCATAGCCCAGCAGCGCACTGCCCTCGTCACGTAAGACGTTATCCATCAGCCGCCGCCACAGCGGCAACGGGAAATAGTTCACCGCCGGCATGCCAGGAGTAAACAGCAGCGCCGGAGAGTCGCGGCGCATTGCGGCTGGCAGCCCTTGCAGCCGTTCAGGCAGCACGACGGGCGGCACCTTCACGGGCTCTTCGCGGCAGGCGGCGAGCGGTACCACCTGCGTTCCCTGACGGCTCCGCATCAGGTATCCCTCCAGCGCCAGCTGCTCCAGGGCAGCATTGACCGTATTTCGCGACAGCTGCAGCCGTCCGGCCATCACCCGCGATCCGGGCAAACGGCAGTTGGCCGCCAGAGTTCCCTGCAGGATGGCATGGCGCAATGTGTGGTAAAGGGCCCGCTGCAGGGTTTCATCCGATCGGTGCTGTATCCCCTGCGTCACCAGCGTAAAAAAACCATCGTCCGGTATGTTCATCTCATCTCCTCGTGGCCCTATAAAAACATACGCCTGTGGCACTTTTTATGGAACCAGTGAGCGCGTACGCTGCCTGAAAAACCCCGCTAAGGAAACCGCAATGCGTGAATACAATCAGTTTGGACAGGAACTCGGCGCCGCGCTGCCTGACTGGCAACCGCGTCCATGGCCAGCACGGCAGATTTTACAGGGCAGCCGCTGTCGGCTCGAACCACTGACTCTCGCGCATGCCAGCGATCTGTTTGCTGCTCACCAGCTGGCGCCAGACGTCCGCAGCTGGACGTGGCTGCTGCGTGAACCTGAGAGCAACCTTGCAGAATTCAGTGCCTGGGTGGAGCAGGTCGCCACGCTGGCAGACCCGATCCATTTTGCCGTCGTTGACCAGCGGCAAGGGAAAGCGGTTGGCTCGCTGGCGTTAATGCGCATTGACGCCACCCACGGCGTGGTAGAGGTGGGACATGTGCATTTTTCACCGTTGCTGAGCCGAACGGCTATGGCCACCGAAGCGCACTGGCTGTTGATGCAGTATGTGTTTGATACGCTCGGTTATCGTCGCTATGAATGGAAATGTAATAGTCTCAATATGCCGTCGGGCCGGGCGGCAAGACGGCTGGGTTTTCAGTACGAAGGACGTTTTCGTCAGGCACTGGTGAGCAAAGGACATAACCGGGATACGGACTGGTTTTCGGTGATAGACGGCGAATGGCCGCAGCTGGATAACGCCATGCGGCAATGGCTGGCCGCCGACAATTTTACCGCCGACGGCCAGCAGCGCCGCACTCTGGAGAGTTTCCGTTAACGACGTTTTTTGCGCCCCTGCACCGCTTTAAAGCGGGGGTTGCTCTTACAGATAACGTACAGCCGCCCTTTGCGCTTGACCAGCTGACAATCCGGGTGGCGCTGTTTGGCGCTGCGTAATGAGTTAACGACCTGCATCATGCCTTCCTTTTCGCATCAATAAAGCCGCCGAAGCGCTGACGGAACCGGGCCGCGCTGCCCTCGCTGGCGAAGGTTTTTTGTTTGCCGGTGTAGTACGGATGCGATTTCGAGGAGACGTCGATCGTTACATACGGAAAAGTTTCGCCGTCGAGTTCAATCACGCGATCGGTGCGGATGGTGGAACCGACTTTAAAATACTCATTAACGCTGGTGTCGTGAAACACCACCGTGCGATAGGGGGGATGGATATGGGCTTTCATGATGACCTCTTCATTATGTTATAACATAACATTTAAGTTACGCCGTTCCACGACAAAGATCAACCATGTTCAAATTAAGGGTAATGGGCCTAAGACGAGTTTCCCCGCCTTAGGTTTCAGGGTGCCAGACGGTGGGCGATGGCGCGTAGCTGTTCCGCGATGGCCTGCAGATCTTTGCCTTGCTCAGTTCTGGCGCCGCTGGAATGACGTATCACCAGGCGCGCCGGCAGGATGGATGAAGTATGTGGCGCACCGCTGGTGCTGGCGAGGATCCGCCGCACCGCTTCTTTCCCCTGCAGATCGAGGTCCAGCGACACCGTACTCAGCGCCGGATAGAAAAAGGAGCTTTCGTAGGTATCGTCATAGCCAATGACGGACTTCTCCCCCGGCACCGCCACCTGGTGCTGATGGAAAGCGCTGAGCACCCCCAGCGCCATCTGGTCATTACCCACCAGCACGGCGCTGAAATTGGGCGTTTCGCGCAGCATCTGCAGCGCGCCGGCATAGCCGCTTTGCGCATCCCAGTTGCCGTGCAGAACGGTCACCGGCTTCAGGCCGTAGCCCTCCAGAGTCTCCAGCCAGCTTTTCAGCCGGAGTTTGGCCGAGACGGAGCTGTCCGGCCCCGCCAGCAGCGCGATCTCCCGATGCCCCATCTCATAAAGATATTTGACGCTGGCCCGGGTGCCATCTGCCGGATTAAACGAAACGTTAAACACGGAACTGTAGGGGTCGACATCGAGAAAAAGGCAGACGATATCATCGTTGTCAGCGGCGATTTTCTGCGCCTGCTCGGTCTCCAGCGGCACGTTGATAATGACTTTATCCACCCGCTGAGATTTCAGCTCATTGATGGAATCCTGGATACTTTGGTTGACGCTCTCATCGATCATCGAAATCAGGACCTGGTAACCTTCCAGATTGGCATAGCGTTTTACCGCCGCCGCCACCTGGGAAGGCGCATGCCAGGCCAGCGAAATCGTCACCAGCCCGACCGTCTGGCTCTCCTTCCCCACCAGCTGCTGCGCCAGCCGGTTTGGCACATAGCGTAAGGCCTCTATTGATTTCTCCACCTTGCGGCGCGTCGCTTCGGATACATTGGCAGATTTATTGAGTACCCTGGACACGGTCTGGTAAGAGACGCCCGCATGGCGTGCGACGTCTTCCAGAGTAGCGCTTTTAGACTTCATGGTCCGGTTCCTTATGTTGTTATCCCATGATTGTAACAGGGGCCATTTGAAAAAACGCTCACCGCCGCCTTTCATCGCAAAATTACACCACAAAAAGTATTACGTTCACAACATGATTAATTGTGAATCACCTCACCCATCACAACAAAAACCAGCATGATTATTTGCACTTAGTCACACAATAATCATATCTCGTTTGCCTGAAGTTACATTTAGGCATTTTATGACATCAGTTATGTGAACGTAATACAAAACAATAAGAGGATAGAGATGAATACGACACTGCGCGCCCTTTCCGCCGCGTTAGCCGCTGCGCTAATCGCCCCTTCCGCGTTTGCGGCGACCGCCGCAATCCCGAGTATCGATTTCCATGGCTATATGCGCGCCGGGGTTGGGGTCTCCGGCGATGGTAGTGAAGCGGAATGGCAAAAGAACAAGCTGGGCCGGTTGGGTAATGAATCGGATACCTATGGTGAGCTGGAGCTGGGCTCCGAGGTCTACAAGAAAGATGACGTCAGCTTCTATCTCGACAGCATGGTCAGCATGGTCTCCGACGGCTCTAACGATAATGAAACCACGCTGAATGATGATGCACAGTTCGGTTTACGTCAGCTGAACCTGCAGATCAAAGGGCTGATCCCCGGCGATCCGAATGCAGTGATTTGGGGGGGTAAACGTTACTACCAGCGCCACGATCTGCACATCATCGATACCAAATACTGGAACATATCCGGCTCCGGGGCCGGGGTGGAAAACTACACCCTCGGCCCTGGCGCCGTCTCGCTGGCCTGGATCCGCGGCGATGCCAACGACGTTGACTATCGTGTCGATGGCGACAGCAACGTCAATATTAACTATATCGATTTACGCTATGCAGGCTGGAAGCCGTGGTCGGGTTCGTGGACCGAATTCGGCATCGACTACGCCATGCCGAACACCACCAAAAAACAGGACAGCTACGGCGGGCTGTACGATGCCGATAATGGCGTGATGCTGACCGGTGAAATCAGTCAGGATATGCTGGGCGGCTATAACAAAACCGTGCTGCAGTATGCTAACAAAGGGCTGGCGCAGAACATGGTCTCCCAGGGCGGCGGCTGGTACGATATGTGGAACTACGTGAACGACGCCACCGGCTATCGCGTGATTAACACCGGCCTGATCCCGATTACCGAAAAGTTCTCCATCAACCACGTCCTGACCTGGGGCTCGGCGGATGACATTACCGACTACACCGACAAAACGCGGATGCTGTCGCTGGTTGCCCGCGGTCAGTATCAGTTCACCGACTACGTCCGCCTGATTGGCGAAGTCGGCGGTTTCTATCAGAAAGACAGCTATAACAATGGCACCAGCTACAAACAGGCCGGTGAGAAATATACCATTGCGCTGGGCCTGGCGGACGGGCCAGACTTTATGTCACGCCCGGAATTACGCATTTTTGCTTCATACCTGAATGATTCCGAAGATGGTAAACCGTTTGAAGACCAGACGGCGAATAATACCTGGAATTTCGGCGTGCAGGTTGAGGCCTGGTGGTAATATCGCGCTGGTAAGACAAGTACATTATTTTTATCTCCAACTGTAAGGTCATTAATTACCTCTCCGGTAATTATTATTGCCACTGCTATCTTTGTCTTATTTTCGGGATAACCTGTTTTCAGGTTATCCCGTTTTATTTATTTACGGGTAGCAAAATGCTCATCCAGCAATTGACGCAGCGCATCGGACTGCTTACCGAAAATAGCATGCACCTGCTGACCGAGAATAATGACGCCCAGCGCGCCCTGCTGCTGTAATGCGTCAGTATCCACGGCTGCAAGATGACGAACCGTCACCCGCAGACGAGTAATACAGGCATCCACTTGCGTAATATTCGCTTCACCGCCGAAGGCCTGAATCAGCGCCTCGATTTGCTGTTTTTCCGCTTCGCTTAACGGCTGTGCCGGACGTGCAGGAGAGAAATAGTGCAGAAAGGATTTTAAACTCACCATCATAAGCTCCAGGTTTAAGATAAAAAAAAGCCTGCTCGTCAGAGCAGGCATGGAGAAGAAGAAATTACGCGTGGCGACGAAGAATACGGCAATCCCATGCTGAGAGGATCAGCGGGTCCGGCGCCGCCGCGTCGGTCAGGCAATCCCGATACCCCGGCGGCAGAGTCAGAGTATGACTTTGCGCGCTGTAGTTCTGCAGGAAGACAAACGTGCTCTCACCGTCGGTGCGCGCGGTAGCCACTACGCCGGGCGGTAAATCCGCCGCTATCGCTCGTGGCAGATCCAGCTCCCTGCTCAGGGCAGCAAAGAAATCGCGCTGGAAGGCTAAATCGTTGCGGGAGGCGACATGCCAGGCTTTACCTTTCCCGAAACCGTTCACCGTCACCGCCGGCCGTCCGGCATAGAAATCATCCCGGTAGGTGGCCAGCGTCTGAGCGCTCTCGGTATGGATTAGTTCACAGAGATGGCGCACCTGATAGGGACCCTGCAGACCGCACTGATTCCCGGCAAGCCCCTGCACAAGATTAAACTCGCCGTCATTCAGACAGTCGATCTCTTCCGCCCAGATCCCCAGCAGATTGCGCAGCGGGCCCGGGAAGCCGCCGAGATAGCAGAGATCGGACTCATTGACGATGCCGGTCCAGTAGGTGGTCACCAGGTGGCCGCCGCTGGCGACAAACGCCTCTGCCCGCGCGGCAAAGCCGTCGCGCACCATATATAACATCGGGGCAATCACTAACCGGTATGGCGTTAAATCGACATCAGCGTCAATCACATCGACGGCAATGCCCTGTTCCCAGAACGGACGGTAGTGTTCGTTGACCGTCTTCTCATACTCCATACCCAGATTGCGCGGCCCCTGGGCGTCATCAAGCGCCCAGCGGTTTTGTTGGTCGAAGATAATCGCTACTTTCGCCTCGGTGCGACAACCCCGGACCTCTGGTAGCTTGCTCAGTATCTCGCCGAGCTGGCTGACTTCACGACCAATACGGGTATCAATGTGCCCGACGTGGTCAACCACCGCGCCGTGAAATTTCTCAACCGAACCGCGGCTTTTCCGCCACTGGAAATACTGCACCGAGTCGGCGCCATGCGCCACCGCCTGCAGCGAGGAGAGAATATGCATTCCCGGCTTCTTCAGTTTGCTGGTCGGCTGCCAGTTGGTGGCGCCTGGTGTGGACTCCATCAGCACAAACGGTTTGCCGCCCTTCAGGCTGCGCATCATGTCGTGATACATCGCGGTGTAGCAGGCCAGTGCGGTTTCGTCTTTATCGCGGTGCCACATCGGATAGCTGTCCCACGAGATAAAGTCCAGCGCCTCTGCCAGTTGCCAGTAGTCGTAATCGTAGAAATACTCCATAAAGTTAGTGGTCACCGGCAGGGAGGCATTCGCCGCCTTCAGCGGGGCAATTTCATGGCGGCAGAAATCGGTCACCTGAGCGGTGTTAAAGCGATGCCAGTCAAGATTGAGACCGTGAATTGACACCTCGCCCTGTGGCGCAGGTGATTCAATTTGCGACCAGTCGGTATAGGTATGACTCCAGAAGGTGCTCCACCAGGCCTGGTTGAGGTTCTCCAGGGTCTGGTAACGCGCCTTCAGCCAGTCGCGAAAACGGTTCTGGCAGAGATCGCAATGGCATTCACCGCCATATTCATTGGAAATATGCCAGCCCAGTACCGCCGGGTGTGAAGAATAACGCTCTGCCAGCAGGGTATTGATTTTCAGGGTTTTCTCGCGATAGACCGGTGACGACATACAGTGGTTGTGACGGCCGCCATGCAGGGCCGGCACCCGATCGCGTCCCACCCGCAGAACCTGCGGATAGCGCTGAGACATCCACGCCGGACGCGCGCCGCTCGGCGTGGCCAGAAAAACATGAATGCCGGCGGCATACAGTTTATCGAGGATAGTATCCAGCCAGGCGAAATTAAATACCCCTTCGCGTGGCTCCAGTTTCGCCCAGCTAAATATTCCCACCGACATCACATTGCATTTTGCCTGCTGCATCATGGCAATGTCTTTATCAATAATATCGGGGTCATTCTCCCATTGCTCCGGATTATAATCCGCGCCATGCAGCAGCGTACTAACCTTCGGATGTAAAGGTGCAAATTTATTCATAATAAACTTCCTGAAAAAAACGACAAAAAATTAATTAAAAACTTTTACCGACGGCAATACTTTTCCCTGGCAATCAAATAGCGCCTGATTTTCACGTGCATTCCCTTCTTTCCACTCGTCGTGGATATATTTCATCCCCGCCGGGGTAGCCCAGGTATTTCCCGGCACGGCAATCCACGTGGGCTCCCAGTAAAAAATACCTTTGCCGCGCTGGTCGGGAACATCTATGACGGCCTGCATCAGATCGTGAATATAGTGATATTGCCCCTGCACGGTGGCGGGATAACCCCCGTCCTTTTCCTCTTTCGCCTGGAAACTATTTTCCGCGTTGTCGCAGTTGGCCAGGGTATAGGCATAGGCCGCCTCGACGACGATAACGTCTTTGTTATAGCGTTTGCTGATGTCATCCATATTGGCCTTCAGGGCGCTGATCGGGCCATTCCAGTAGGTGTACATCGACAGACCAATCACGTCATATGGCACATGGCGTTTATCAATCTCATCAAACCACCAGCGGAAGGTATCGTTCTTGGTCCCTTCGGCCAGATGCAGCATGATTTTCACCTGCTCGCCGTGATGCAGGTTCTCCTTCAGGCCAGCGATAGCCGCGTTCAGCAGCCCGGCCAGCCGGTCGAACTCGCCGCCCCCCTGCCCCCAGCTTTTCCCTTCCGGCCACAGGATGCCGCCGTTGATCTCATTGCCGATCTGCACCATATCCGGCAGGACGCCTGCCTGCTTAAAGCGGGCGATGGTATCCCGGGTATAGTCATGAATCGCCGTTTTCAGCTGCGGATAATCCATCTTTTCCCAGGCTTTCGGCTTGAACTGCTTGCCGGGATCGGTCCAGAAATCGCTGTAATGAAAATCGAGCAGCAGCTTCATCCCCTGGGCTTTCGCCCGTTTCGCGAGGGTCAGGGTGGTGGCCAGGTCGTTATTTCCGCCGCCATAGCCCTCGCCGCTCGCCGATTGCGGATCCACCCACAGCCGGAGGCGAACATAGTTGACGCCGTTCTCTTTCAGAATCGCGATCGGATCCTTGCGCTGATTATTCTGGTCGTAGAACGTCGCCCCGTGCTTTTCGGCATCCAGCAGCGTGGAGATATCCGCGCCTTTGATAAAGTCCGCCGGCATGCCCTGAAACGCGCGGGTTTCAAGCGCGTCCGCGGCCAGAGAAGGGGTGGAGAAACTGCATGCCAGACAAACCGCAAGCCATGCGGGGGTGAATCTTTTCATGTGCTTATCCTTTAGTACTGCCCGAGGTCAGGCCGGAGACAAAGTATTTTTGTAACGCCAGGTAGAGGATCGCCACCGGTACGGCAATCAGCACCGCCCCCGCCGCGTAGGTGGTGTAGCTGGCACCCATTTTTTGCGCCACCAGGTTATACAGACCAATAGGCAGCGTGTATTTATCCGGGGTACGCAGGATGGTGCTGGAGAGGATGAAATCCCCCAGCGGACCGGTGAAAGAGAACAGCGCCACCACCGCGAGGATCGGCCTCGACAACGGCATGATGATCTCGATAAAGATGCGAAAGCTGCTGGCGCCGTCCATGCGAGCGGACTCATCCAGATCTTTGGGGATCGCGTCGAGATACCCCTTCATCAGCCAGGTATTCATCGGGATCATCCCCCCGACGTAGATCAGCACCAGCGCCAGATGGCTATTAATCAGGCCAAGCAGTTGCGATAGCACAAAGATCGCAATCAGCGCGGAAAACTGCGGGATCATCTGCAGCAGCAGGAACAGCATCAGCCCGTTCTGCCGCCCTTTAAAGCGGAAGCGGGAGAAGGCGTAAGCGGTAAAGCTGACGCTAATCAGGGTCAGCACCATGGTCAGAAAGCTGATTTTCATCGAGTTCCAGTACCAGGTGAGGTAATTCACATTGCCATTGAACAGATCGGCATAGTGCTGGAACGACAGGTTTTCCGGAATGATCGAGGTACTGAGCAGGCTATTGCCGGCGTTCAGCGACGCCCCGACCGTCCAGACCAGCGGATAGATGATCACCACCGAGACCAGAATAACCACCAGCCAGGTGAGAGAGAGTCGGATCCACTTTTCGCGTTTAATACTGGGTGATTGAGCCATGTTGCTTCCCTTACGCCATGTCGTCATTTTTGAAGGATTTGGTGGCGCGGAACTGCCACAGCGCCAGGCCGACGACAAAGATCGACAGCAGGATCGTGATGGTCGCCGCGATGGCGTACTGCGACGAGGACATCGTCAGCTTATAGATCCACGACACCAGAATATCCGTCCCACCGGCGTTGGAGCCTGCCACCGCAGGACCGCCGTTGTTAAACAGATAAATGATGTTGAAGTTATTAAAGTTGAAGGTGTACTGAGTGATGATGATCGGCGCGATCGCGTACAGCACCAGCGGCAGAGTGATGGTGCGCAGACGGGTAAAGGCGCTGGCGCCGTCCATCGTCGCCGCTTCATACAGATCGTCCGGGATCGCCTGCAGCACGCCGGTGGTCATGGCAAAGACAAACGGGAAGCCAAGCCAGGTCTGCATCATGATCAGCGCCGTTTTAGTCCAGAACGGGTCGGTCAGCCATGCCTTCGGGCTGATACCGAAGAACGACAGGATCGCGTTGTTGATGACCCCGAATGAATCGTTGAACATACCGGCAAAGACGAGGATGGTGACAAACCCCGGCACCGCCCACGGCAAAATAAAGATGGTGCGGATCAGCGGCTTAAAGCGCAGATCTTTTTGATTCACCAGAATCGCCAGCAGCACGCCCACCGTACACTGCAGGGTGGTCGCCAGCAGCGTCCACACCACGGTCCACTGCAGCACATCCAGGAAGGTGGAGCGCCAGATAGAGAGGGTGAAAATATTGACGAAGTTTTTCAGCCCCACCCAGTCCACCAGCTTCGCCGGCGGCGTGTGGTACAGGTTGTAGTTGGTGAAGGCGATGGCGAAACCGAACAGAATGGGAAAGATCACCACAAACACCAGCAGAATAAAGCCCGGGGTGATCATCAGGTACGGGAAGCCGTCGCTCAGCAGCATCTGGTACTGCTTACGCACGCTGTTCAGGGCGATCCCCTCATCGCGTTTTTTGCCGTTCAGCCACGCATCCCGCAGCGAGAGAAAATAGATCAGCACGCCAAAGGCGACGATCAGCACACTGATAATCCCCTCCGCTAACAGGAAGATAGAGTTATCCCGCGGTACCTCTTCACCCAGGGTATATAACCCCCACAACCCCTCACGCAGGAAATCATAAAAAATCCCCAGAAAGCTGCTGAGCAGCACCAGGAAGACCAGCCCTTTCAGCCACTGGCGATGATAAAACTGACCGAAACCCGGCACGATTGCCAGCAGCAGGCCGCACCATGCATGGCGCCCGGGCCCGCGTGCGTCGCTAAAATTTTCGCTGGAATGGATGCTCACACTCGACTCCTTCTACAAACGGGAGGTCCCCCTCCCGCTCGGTGACTTCACGTGACGGTGAATTACTGATTGCTGGCCTGCATTGCTTCGATCTGCATCGTGATCTGTTTCACCGCGTTATCGAGCGCGGCCTGCGGCGCCTGCTTACCGGTGAGGCTCAGTTCAAGCGCGGCGTTGGCCGGCCCCCACACTTCCCCCATCTCCGGAATGCCCGGCATCGCCACCGCTCGCGCCGACTGGATGGCGACGGCACTGGCCTTTTGGTCGTTTTTAATCACCGGATCGTCAATCATCGCCTTCAGCGGCGGAATTTCGCCGGTGGCGACATAGCGGGCTTTCACATACTGCGGCTGGTTGATGAACTCGATAAACTGTTGCGCCAGCGCTTTGTCTTTACTCCAGGTCGATACCACATAGCCTTTGACGCCCAGGAAGGAGCTCATCGGCTTGCCGTCCGGCAGGGTCGGCAGGGGCGCCACGCCATAGTTAATGCCAGCGGCTTCATACGGCTGGAAGGCCCAGGGGCCGTTGATCACCGCCGCCGCTTTTTTCTCGGTAAACAGGGAATCGATGGCATTCAGCCCGTTATCGCCGAGGATCCCCGCTGGAAAGACCTTCTCGGCATAGAATTTTTTCAGGAAGGTGACGGCTTCGACGGCGCCGGGGGTATTGAGGCCCACTTGCTGCGGGTTAAAGCCACCGCTGTCGTTTTTAGCAAAGATATAGCCGCCCATCGGGCCAATCGCCCCCCAGCTGTAATAGATCTGGTCAAACTTGGCGAGCAGGCCGTATTTGTTCTGCTCGCGCTGGGTTTTCGAGTAGTCCAGCCAGGCCTGCAGGCTGTCCAGCGGCTTGTCGATCAGGTCCTTGTTGTAGATAAGCACCAGGGTTTCCACTGCTTTCGGGATCCCGTACAGCGCGTTGTCCATGCGGAAGGCATTGATGGAGGCTGGCGTAAAGGCATCCTGTTTCGCCTGATCGACGCTGAGAGGCGAGAGTAGTCCCTGAACCACGGCGCCGCCGAGCTGGTCATTCGGGATCACCAGCACGTCCGGCCCAATGCCCGCCGGGCCGTCGAGGCGCAGCTTTTCCAGCTGCTGGGCATAAGGCATCTCCTGGAGATTGACCTTCACGTTGTACTGCTTCTCAAAATCGCTGACCGCGGTTTTAATACCCGCGGATTTTTTAATGTCCTCCCAGACGTTGAGCTGCCCGGCGGCGTGCGCCTGCAGGCTGGTGAGTTGCCCCGCCGCCAGGGTGGTAAGGATCAGTGCAGCAAGCGTGTTCTTTTTCATTATCAACCTCATGTGAAGGTATAACAATTTAATGGTTTTTATTGGGCTTATCTCTGCCAGTCAGAAAAATAAATCACTTCAAACTGCCGAGTTATATGAGAAAAAGGTTCCGGCTCTCTTTTGTTATACGCTACCCGTAGATTGCTGACAAAACTACCATAAACTGCCAGTTGTGTGATCATCCTTGCAGAAATGAAACGCCGCTGTATGGCGCTAAAACCGCGGAAGTTATAGTCAGGACATGATTTTACTGCTGTTGAACATCGCCACGCTGAATTGTTACACGTAATACAATTCACACTAAACACAGCGGCATACCAACGGCAAACAACAGCTACTCACTTCGGGGAATGTGGATGTCCAATATACGACTGAGGAATGTCACCAAAAGGTTCGGCAGCACGGTGACGCTGCACCAGGTCAATCTCGATATTGAAGATGGCGAGTTTGCCGTTTTCGTCGGTCCTTCCGGCTGTGGAAAATCGACGCTGCTGCGCATGATTGCCGGTCTGGAAGAGGTCAGCGAGGGTGAAGTGCTGATCGGCGATGAGGTGATGAATGATGTCGTGCCGGCCCGCCGCGGCGTGGCGATGGTCTTCCAGTCTTATGCGCTCTACCCGCACATGACGGTGGCAGAGAACATGGGCTACGGGTTGAAGGTGAATAAAGTGCCGAAAACGGAGATCCGTCGCCAGGTGGAAATGGTGGCTAAAACGCTGCAGCTCTCGCACCTGCTGGATCGTAAACCGAAGCAGCTCTCTGGCGGCCAGCGGCAGCGCGTGGCCATTGGCCGGGCGATCGTGCGTAATCCCCGGGTGTTTATGTTCGATGAGCCGCTCTCTAACCTCGATGCGGAGCTGCGCGTCGATATGCGCCTGCATATTGCCCGTCTGCACCAGGAGCTGAAGACCACCATGGTGTATGTCACCCACGATCAGGTAGAGGCGATGACGCTGGCCGATAAAATCGTGGTCATGAACTACGGGAAGGTCGAACAAATGGGTTCGCCGATGGCGCTGTATTACAATCCGGTCAACAAATTCGTCGCCGGCTTTATCGGCTCGCCGAAGATGAACTTTTTGCCGGCCATCGTCAGCGACTGGCAGCCGGAACGCTTAACGGTCACCCTCGCGCAGGACCATCAGTTGGTCCTCAATATCGCTACCCAGCCGCTGAAGCCCGGCGCCGCGGTGACGCTGGGGATCCGGCCAGAGCATCTCACGCCCGACGTCACTACCGGTACCGTGGTGGAGTTTCAATGTGAAGTGGTGGAGCGTCTGGGTAACAATACCTATCTGTTCGGCCAGTGCTACGGCCACGATAACGTCAAGGTCCTGCTGCCCGGCGACGTCCATTTCCGCCCGTGGCAGAAAATAAATCTGGCCTTCGATGAGCGCTTCTGCATGGTATTTGATGAGAATGACCTGCGTATCAGCGCTGATATCCCGGCGCCGGATGCGCACTAGCTAACATATTGCTGTCATCTGCGCCGTGTATGCTGCGACTGAATGCCGGAATACACCCTGCCCGGCATTCACACCCTCATTTTTATTCTGCTGCATCGGAATCATCCTTCTCTCCCGGCATCGCAGCCTCTCGCGATGCCGGTTTTTTCGCGACCTCAGCTCACTTCTCTCGCTGCGCCTGATTTATCTTTCGCATATACTGAAGACACCCGGCGAACGATAAGGACACAGGCATGAGGACCCGGCATCTGGTGGCGCTGTTTACAGGGGTGCTGATACTGGCCATCATCCTGCCCATCTCACTCAGCATCTGGCAGGCAGCGCGGCAGGCCAAGCTGCAGTTCTATCGTGAACTGGATGACTATTCCAACCGTATCGTCGTCCGCACGCTGCAGGTTGCCGATCAGGCCAGGGAAGCGCTACGTGAGGCCGACTCACACACCGCCGCCTCCTGTAGCCCTGAGCACCTGCTCACGCTCCGCCGCATCGCCTACACCCATCGCTACATTCAGGAAGTGCTCTGGCTGCGTGATTCCGTGCCGCAATGTTCCTCCCTGGAAGACCATAGCGTCGCGGTCACCTTTCCCCCGCCGGACCACATTGCCCCTGACGGCTATCGCACCTGGCTGACCTCAATAAACGATCTCGGCCTTAATCACCAGATGACGGCCATGGGCAGTCAACAGCATATGGTGATGATCGATCCCATCTCTTTTATCGATGTGGTTCCTGCCAGCGAGGAGAAGATCCATACCATGCTGTTTGGTTTGGATCACCTGAAAATGGTGATCAGCAGCCAACCGCTGCCGGATACGGTCTGGCAGCGTATTAAAGATCCACATGTTAATATGCTGACGCTGGATAACACGGTCTATCGGATCCAGCGCATTCCCGAGCTGGGCTCCGGCATCGTGACCTGGTCGTCGACGCTGCCGCTGCAGCAGCGTATTCGCCAGCAGCTAATCTTCTGGCTCCCTGTCGGCATCTTCACCAGCCTGCTTGCTACCTGGCTGCTGCTGCGCCTGCTGAGACACCTGCGATCACCACGCAACAGTATGCTGGACGCCCTCAACTCCGAAGCGATTCAGGTTTACTATCAGCCGATAATCTCGTTGCAGGATGGGAAAATCGCCGGGGCCGAGGCGCTGGCCCGCTGGCAGCAACCCGACGGCACCTTTTTATCGCCGGATATTTTTATTCCTCTGGCCGAGCAGACCGGGCTGATTACGCAGTTGACGGAAGATATCGTCAGGAAAATTTTTACCGATCTCGGTCCCTGGCTGCGGCAGCGGCCGGAAGTGCACATCTCCATCAACCTGTCGGTAGATGATTTACGCTCGCCCACCCTACCGACGTTGTTACACGATCAGCTGCAGCACTGGGGAATCGCCGCCGAACAGATCATCCTTGAAATCACCGAGCGCGGATTTGTCGATCCGGAGACCACCATGCCGGTGATCGCTCACTACCGTCAGGCCGGGCATCGTATCTCGATTGATGACTTTGGCACCGGCTACTCCAGCCTGAGCTATCTGCAGAAACTGGACGTCGATACGCTGAAAATCGATAAATCTTTTGTCGATACCCTCGAGTACCGGCCGCTGACGCCGCACATTATTGAAATGGCCAAGGCGCTCAATCTGGCCACCGTCGCCGAAGGGGTGGAAACCGAAAGCCAGCGCGACTGGCTACGACAGCATGGCGTCCAGTACGCCCAGGGATGGCTGTACAGCAAAGCGCTGCCAAAAGAGCAGTTTATTCTGTGGGCGGAAAATAACCTCCATGTGCATTAAGCAACAGGAGCAATAAGTAGAATGCCAGCGGGAGTGGCCACTTCGCCGCCCGCGCCTGGGCGCTACTTCAGATAAGATTTGATCACCTGCATCACCGTCTCCAGATCCGCTTCACGCTGTGTCTCTTCAGGCTCTTTCACCACATGGTCGGTCAGATGCCCCTGAATAACCTGCAGCATCATACCGTTGACCGCGCCGCGAATCGCCGCCAGCTGCTGTAGCACCTCAGCGCACTCATGCTCGCGATTGAGCATTTTCTCTAACGCGGAACTCTGCCCCTGAATTTTTTTCAGTCGGGTCAGTAACATTTTTTTGTGTCGAACTGTATGTGACATTGCACGATCCACCGTTTCATTCTGTCCGTGATTACCGACCTTCATCATCAGTAACGCCTGCCAGCATAGCATGATCCCTTTTGTCAGCCGCTTTTTCTACTGGGGGGTAGTATTTTACTACTGGGGGGGAGTAGGATAAACGCACTTTTGGCAAGGATCCCGATATGAACGATTTCACTTCCCTTCTGCAGCAAGGTAATGCCTGGCTGTTTATTCCCAGCGCGATACTACTCGGTGCCCTGCACGGCCTTGAACCGGGCCATTCAAAAACCATGATGGCCGCCTTTATCGTGGCGGTACGGGGAACGTTAAAACAGGCGGTGCTGCTGGGGCTGGCGGCGACGGTTTCCCATACGGCAGTCGTCTGGCTGATCGCCATGGCCGGCCTGTGGTTTGGCCGCGGCTGGAACGCGCAGACCTCCGAACCCTGGTTTCAACTGATCTCGGGGATAGCGATTGTACTGATTGCCTGCTGGATGCTCTGGCGCACCTGGCGCGAATCGCAGCCCCATACGCACCATGATCACCACCATGAACATGAGCACCACCACGAACATGATCATCACCACGAACATGATCACCACCATGAACATAATCACTACTATGAACATGCGTCCTCATCCGCCGCGCCGCTGGTGGCGGAGGAGTGGCAGGACGCGCATCAGCGGGCTCATGCTCAGGAGATCAACCGGCGCTTTGATGGCCGTCAGGTGACGACCGGGCAGATCGTACTGTTTGGCCTGACCGGCGGGCTGATCCCCTGTCCGGCGTCCATTACTGTGCTGCTTATCTGTTTACAGCTGAAGAAATTTTCGCTTGGCGCCACGCTGGTACTGGGCTTTAGCGTTGGTCTGGCGCTGACGCTGGTGGCTTCCGGGGCTATCGCCGCGCTGAGTCTTAAACAGGCCACCCGCCGCTGGCCCTGGCTTAATGATGTCTCGCGCAAGGCGCCCTGGTTCTCAGGTTTACTGATTATCGTGGTGGGGATCTACATGATGGTTCACGGCCTGAGCGGCCTGTAAGCGTCGGCTCGCCCTCTTGCGGATAGAGAGGGCGAGTCGTTAATTCAGGAGACTATCTCCTGCGGAGTGCTGACCGCTTTGCGGCTGACGGGCTGGCGAAACCACGGCAGGCACAGCTGGATCAGCGGCCCAATCGACAGCGCGTAAATCACGGTGCCGACGCCAAACTTACCGCCCAGCAGCCAGCCAATCACCAGCACGGTAAGCTCAATAGCCGTACGGATGCCACGCAAAGACCAGCCGGTACGAGCGTGCAGGCCAGTCATCAGGCCATCGCGCGGCCCGGGGCCAAAGCCCGCGCCGATGTACATCCCGGTGGCGATAGCATTCAGCACAATCGCCCCCACCAGCAGCACACTGCGAGCCACCAGCGACTCCAGCGGCGGCAGGACGGCCAGCGTGGCATCCGCCGCCAGCCCCAGCACGATGACGTTGCTCACCGTGCCGAGTCCCGGCATTTGCCGGATCGGGATCCACAGCAGCAGCACCGCCGCGCCGGTCAGGATAATCACCGTACCGAAACTGATACCCAGTTGTTTAGCCACCCCGAGATGGAAAACATCCCACGGATCGGCGCCAAGATTGGCATGCACGAAGAGCGCCGTGGACACGCCATAAAGTACCAGGCCGATATATAACTGCAGCAGGCGACGAAGCATATTTTTTCCTCTACATCATTGCGAATGCCCTTATCATCAGCAAAAATGGACTGATAATTAATGGCCAGTTTTGGAAAAGTGGATCGCTATGTCAACCCGACGCTTTGGAACACAATCGCTGGTACGCCTGCTCGGCAACTGGCAGGAGTCCACTTCACGCACGCCGCTATGGCGTCAGCTAGCGGAAGCGCTCCGCCTGCTGATCCTCGACGGTCGCCTGACGCTGCAAACGCGCCTGCCCGGCGAGCGTGAGCTGGCGGCGGCGCTGAACGTCAGCCGGACGACCATCGCCAGCGCGCTCGGCCAGTTGCGGGAGGAGGGCTTTCTCTACAGCCGCCAGGGAAGCGGTTCGCGCATTGTTTTACCAGAACGCCCCGCCGACCTGCCGCCCCCCTCAGACATCCCCTCCACGCTGAATCTCTCTACCGCCGCCCTCAGCGCCGGGCCGGAAGTCCATCAGGCCTTCCAGCATGCCATGACGCTGCTGCCGCCCTACCTGGGCCAGACCGGCTACGATCAACAAGGGCTGCCAGTACTGCGGGAGGCGATTGCCCGTCGCTACAGCGAACGCGGTCTGCCGACGCGGCCCGATGAAGTGATGGTGGTCAACGGCGCCCTCAGCGCCTTCGCATTGATCCTCCGCCTGTTTACCGGCCCGGGTGACCGGGTGGTCATCGACGCCCCCACCTATCCGATGGCGATTAGCGCCATTCAGGGCGCCTCCTGCCGCCCGGTCGGCGTCGCGCTTCCACAGCAGGGATGGGACTGTGATGGACTCGCGGCGACTATTGCGCAGACCGCGCCGCGTCTGGCGTGGCTGATGCCGGATTTTCACAATCCCACCGGGCGCTGTATGGATGCTCCCACCCGCCAGCGGGTCGCGGATATCGCCGCCAGGACGCGGACGACGCTGGTGATCGACGAGACCATGGTTGATCTCTGGTATAACGCGCCACCGCCTCCGCCGCTGGCCTGCTTTAATCCCGATGCCGCGGTGATCACTATTGGTTCGGCCGGGAAAAGTTTCTGGGGGGGACTGCGTATCGGCTGGATCCGCGCCAGTACGCGAACCATCGCCTCCCTTATTCAGGCTCGCGATTCCCTGGATTTGGGTACGCCGCTGCTGGAGCAACTGGCCTGCAGCTGGCTGCTGGCCAATGCCGCCACGCTGCTACCGCCGCGGCGGGAAATGCTGAAGGCGCGCCGGGACATGTGCGAAACGTTAATGGCGGAATATTTTCCCCGCTGGCGCTTTACGCCGCCGGAAGGTGGGCTCTCTTTTTGGGTGGAACTCCCTGACATGCTGGCCACGCTGTTCTCTGCGCGTGCGGAAAGTCAGGGGATCCATATCGGCACCGGCACGCGCTTTGGTCTTGAGGGAGCATTTGATCGCTATTTGCGTCTGCCATTTACACTGCCAGACGAAGCATTGCGCCAGGCCTTCTCCACGCTACAACCGCTGTGGCAAAGCCTTGCAGAACAGAAGGAAAATACGCGTTTGCGGAAAATAATATAAGAAAATATCGACGGGCTGGCATCAGCCCGTCAAATGACCATCATCCATGAGGTATATGAGATGTTTTTATAAAATTGCCTGAGTATCCTGCCCTCTGGTTATGGCATCCCGGTGACAGAAATAAGGCAATTTCATTAATGCTGACGCGGAATAGGAAACCCTTTCAGGGAAATAATAAAGCCATCTTCATCTTTTTTAATTTTAGCGCCGGTGTCACACCAGTCGGAGGCAATGCGAAAGAACTCATCACTACCGATATTCCAGTTCAGGCGCACGTGTTTTACGTATCCTGAGCGCAACATATCGCAGGCTTCGCTATAGTTGCTGGCTGTAGAGAATTGTTGTTTCATTTTTTCTTCTTCAGAAGTTTTCTTAATGCTTTGATTTCTTTAGGGGTTAATGGGGTCGCTTCCTCTTCGGTATGCTGGCTGTCAATGTCCTCTTCCGTCACCCCCGCCTCACCTGCTGACTCCTCCAGCTGAAAAGCCAGCTGCAGCAGCTTTTCCGTTGCCGTTCCCAGGTTCTCGTTATTCACTTCCGCATAATGACGCAGCTTCTCTTTTAACTCGGCGTCAATTTTTACATTCAAAACCACTGTGGTCATAGCTACGCTTCCCGTGCAATAAAATCATCATAATTAATACACGAAGTTAACATGCTGATCCAGAGATATATTTTATAGCATGGCTCTGGCAACAAATTCCCATCAATAAGATGCCTTTTATTTATGACATGCAAATGACATTAATATTTCAGTAGCATTTCAGATTTATGACAAGTAAATATTATGGAATAAAAACGGGTTGTTTTAGCAACAAAAAATAATATGTGATCCGTATCAGATATTAATTATAGCAGGGATAAAGACCGGACAAATACAAGGGAGATATCAGGAGGGCGAAATGGGTGGGGGCCCTGCCAGCTACATCCCGGCACACACGTCGTCTGCTCTGGCTGCTTCCTTCCGGACCTGACCTGGTAAACAGAGTAGCGTTGCGGGAGAACCAACAGAGCCCCCATTGAGAGCGTTAGTTACCCAACGCGCTGGCGCATTATCCCTGCTGACCTGGTGAATTGCAAGCTCACCCCGATCGCCTGCTGGTTTATTGCACAATACGCCAATAAAACCAACAACTCACGGCCAGGCTGTGAGATTGGGAGCACGCGCTCAGCACATTGCCGGGTTATCCACCATACTTAGCCCTCTTGCGTCACCTTTAATCATCAGCACCTTGTCTCGACGGTAATCGAATGACTGACTCATCACCACAGACCATCACTCTGCCTTTACCCGCTATTGAAGGGATGACCATCGCCTTTCATGGCGTGAACTATCTGCGCCCGGAAAAAATGCTCGACTTCGCGACCATCAGCCAGACCCCCGTGCGGGCGGTCACGCCGCTGGCGCTGCTCTATTCCACCGTCGGCGTGCTGCGCCAGGTGGAACTGCGCAAACTGCCCGTCTACATCAGCGGCCGGGTGGTGTACCCCATTTCGTCGCTGACCATGCCAGGCCTGCGCGCGAAACTGATCATTAACGCCACTTCGCAGCGGTTGAAATTTCTCGAGAGCCTCATCGCCAGTTCACCGTCTGACAATGTCCATGGCATGCAGATCCTCGGCCTGGCCCTAACCTTCACTGTCGAACAACCCGCCTGAACCGAGGCAGGCTGTACAGCCTGCGCCTCAGCGCTTATGCTGGCGTTTTCCGGTTAACAGGGCTGAACATGGATCCGCACGACACATTCCCCCAACGCGTCTGGCATATCGTGGCGTCGATACCGGAAGGCTATGTCGCCACCTACGGCGATGTCGCCCGCCTGGCCGGTTCACCGCGCGCCGCGCGCCAGGTAGGTGGCGTACTGAAGCGCCTGCCGGAAGGGTCAACCCTGCCCTGGCATCGGGTGGTCAATCGCCATGGCGATATCTCCCTCACCGGGCCCGATCTTCAGCGACAGCGCCAGGCGTTGCTGGCCGAAGGGGTTCAGGTCTCCGGCAGCGGCCATATCGATCTCCAGCATTATCGCTGGGTTTACTGAAGACAAAAAAAAGCCCCCGTCAGGGGGCTCGGCGAGCTTATTGCGCAACGGGGACGGCGGTCTGCGTGACCGGAACCAGCGTCAGGTCGGCATGCGTCCCACCCTGGTTTATCACCGTCTGCACGGTATCGGTAATGAACATTAGCTGGCCGTTCACCGCGATCGCGGCACTCAGCAGAATACGGGCGTTCGGCTGAATGTCTGCCGGACTGTAAGGCAGGGCAAAGTTAAATGGCGCCTGTTTGCCTTCGGTACGCACCGCTTTTTGCGACAACACGCGGGCTGGCGCATCTGCCAGAGAAGCATCCGACAGGGTCACCGTCAGTACCGCATCCGGCGGTAAAGCGATTCTCTGGCGGATATTAATCGTCCCCGTAACGCTCGGCTGCTGCTGTGCCACGCTCAGCGTCGCGATGCCATAAGGGTCGGGCGCGGCTGCCTGAGTCGAAGAACTGGTAGAGTGGTGATTAGCACAGGCGGTTAGCGTCGCGGCGACGGCTAAGGCACTAAACATATAGGCAAATTTCATGATGTTCTCCTTATCATCCCTTAATACCCAGGAGGATGTTCCGCCGCTTCGCCGGCAGGAACTTTCGTGTCGTCAATAAGTGTGGCACAGATCTCAGATTTGTTCCTGTTGCCCCCTCGTTATTCAGATTATTACACCCATCGGACCACTTGCGATTCCAGGTTATACTTTGCCACATCACGCGCACCGCGCTGCGCCGCTATCATTAATTGAGGATAAGTATGAGTCAGGCACTCTCTAACCTGCTGGCATTATTAGATCTGGAAAAAATTGAGGAAGGGTTATTCCGCGGACAGAGCGAAGACCTGGGATTGCGCCAGGTTTTTGGCGGCCAGGTGGTGGGCCAGGCGCTGTATGCGGCAAAAGAGACCGTGCCCGTTGAACGTCTGGTACATTCGTTTCACAGCTACTTTCTGCGCCCCGGCGACAGCCAGAAACCGATCGTCTACGATGTGGAAGTACTGCGCGACGGCAACAGCTTTAGCGCCCGGCGAGTGGCCGCCATTCAGAACGGGAAGCCGATCTTCTATATGACCGCCTCCTTCCAGGCGCCAGAGCACGGCTATGAGCATCAGAAAGCGATGCCGCCGGCCCCCTCTCCTGACGGCCTGCACTCGGAAACCGATATCGCCCGCAAGCTGGCACACCTTCTGCCGCCGCAGGTAAAAGACAAATTCCTCTGTGATAAACCGCTGGAGATTCGCCCGGTCGAATTTCATAACCCGATGAAAGGCCATATTGCTGAACCGGTGCGCCAGGTGTGGCTGCGTGCCAATGGCGCCGTTCCCGACGATCTGCGCATTCATCAATATCTGCTGGGCTATGCCTCGGACTTTAATTTCCTGCCGGTGGCGCTGCAGCCGCACGGCGTCGGCTTCCTTGAGCCTGGCATGCAGGTCGCCACTATCGACCACTCAATGTGGTTCCACCGGCCGTTTAATATCAATGAATGGCTGTTATACAGCGTTGAAAGCACCTCGGCCTCCAGCGCCCGTGGCTTCGTCCGCGGCGAGTTCTACACTCAGGATGGAACGCTGGTGGCTTCAACGGTCCAGGAAGGGGTGATGCGTAACCGCAACGCATAAAAAAAGCCTCCCTGACGGGAGGCTTTTTGCTACAGGGAGAAGGGTTTTCTATCAGGCGTTGTAGGCGTTTTCGCCATGGCTGTTGACGTCCAGTCCTTCGCGCTCCTGCTCTTCTGGTACGCGCAGCCCCACGGTCATGTCCGCCACTTTGTAGCCAATGAAAGCGACAACGCCCGACCAGACGATGGTAATCGCGATACTCTCGAGTTGCACCAGCAGCTGATGGCCCATGGTGACGCCTTCTGCATAACCCACGCCGCCCAGAGAGGTGGCCGCGAAGATACCGGTCAGGATACAGCCGACGATGCCGCAGACGCCGTGGACGCCGAAGACGTCGCAAGGGTCATCAACCCGCAGCCAGCGTTTCAGCGCCGTTACGCCCCAGATGCCCGCCAGACCAGATGCGATACCCACAATCAACGCCCCACCGACACCGATATACCCACAGGCTGGTGTGACGCCAACCAGACCGGCAATCGCCCCGGAGCAGGCGCCCAGCAGTGAAGGTTTGCCGCGCAGAGCCCATTCACCAAAGGTCCACGCCAGGATGGCAGCCGCTGTGGCGACGACGGTGTTGACGAAAGCCAGTGCGGCAATTTCGTTCGCTGCGCTGGCGGAGCCAGCGTTGAAGCCGAACCAGCCCACGTAGAGGATGGCGGTTCCGGTGAACACCATCGGCAGATTGTGCGGTTTGAACGCTTCTTTGCCGAAGCCCACACGTTTGCCCATCATGTACGCCCCCACCAGCCCGGCAACCGCAGCGTTGATGTGTACAACGGTGCCGCCCGCGAAGTCCAGCGCGCCGTGGGTCGCCAGCAGACCGCCGCCCCAGACCATGTGCGCAATCGGAACATAAGAGAGCGTCATCCACACCACCACAAAAATCAGCACGGCGGAGAAACGAATACGCTCAGCCAGCGCCCCCACGATCAGCCCGACGGTGATACAGGCGAACGAGCCCTGGAAGGCCACGTGGATGTACTGATAGAAGGTGCCCATCAGCGCTTTCAGTTCAATATTTTTCAGCATCACCCAGTCAAAGCTACCGAAGAAGCTGCCGCCGGTGCCGAAGGCCAGGGTATAGCCATAAATCACCCACAGTACGCAGACCAGGCCAAAGGTCACAATCACCTGAGTCAGCATGGAAAGGACGTTTTTGCCGCGGATCAGGCCGCCGTAAAACAGCGCGATCCCCGGGATGGTCATAAACAGAACCAGCGCGGTGCAAATCATCATAAACGCGTTATCGGCTTTGTCCGCCACTGCGGGCGCGGCCATTGCCAGTCCCGGAAGAAGGGCTAATGCCCCCAGACCCGATTTCATTGTTGCCATTTTCATTGTTTCGTTCCCCATCACTGTGTGGTCTGGAAATTACAGTGCCGCTTCGTCAGCTTCGCCGGTACGGATGCGAATGACGCGCTGCAATTCAGCGACAAAAATTTTGCCGTCGCCAATTTTTCCGGTGTAAGCCGCTTTGCTGATCACATCGATGACTTCATCCAGCTGATCGTCGGCAATCGCCACATCAATCTTCACTTTTGGCAGAAAGTTGACGCTATACTCGGCGCCGCGGTAGAGCTCCGCATGACCTTTCTGACGGCCAAAGCCCTTGACTTCAGTGACCGTCAGGCCCTGAATGCCGATGGAAGACAAGGCTTCACGCACGTCTTCCAGTTTGAATGGTTTGATTACCACGGTAACCAGCTTCATAAGTCCCCTCCAGGCAGTATTCGGTAATGGCCGCAGCTAACACGATGGATATAAAGCAAGGGCTATGCCAGAAATGAAAAAAGGCCGCAGAGCGGCCCTTTGATGGTAAAAAACAGGGGACAGGTCAGACAATTGCCTGCTGAAACGCGTTTGCAGCGCAAAAATGCACCACAACAGTGCATTTAATGTAACGTTTTTGCACCACGGCAGGCCACGCTTTCTTCGCTGCCTGCTGGTGGTGCATCAGGCGCTGAGCGACTCTTCCCGGGCGCTGGCCGCCAGCTCTTCGCCAGCCAGCTGCAGCTGATACATCTGCCAGTAACGACCCTTCGCCGCCAGCAGCTGCTGATGGGTGCCCCGCTCGACAGCCTGACCGCGATGCAGCACCAGGATGGTATCGGCCTCAACGATGGTTGACAGTCGATGGGCGATAACCACGAGGGTGGTATGCTGGCGGACTTTCGCCAGCGCCTGCTGGATCGCCTGCTCGGTGCCGGAGTCGATGTTTGCCGTCGCCTCATCCAGAATCAATACCTGCGGGGTCTCCACCAGCACGCGCGCCAGCGCCAACAGCTGTTTCTGCCCAACGGAGAGGTTATTGCCCTGCTCGCCCAGCTGAGTGTACAGGCCATCGCTCATGCTGCGCGCCACCTCCGCCAGTTGCACCGCCTCCAGCGCTTCCCAGACCTGCGTCTCACTGATATCCCGACCCAGCGCGACGTTGGCGTAGAAGGTATCCGCCAGCACCACCGGATCCTGTTGCACCATCGCGATGCCCCGACGCAACGCGCTGTGGCTGAGGGAAGCAAGCGGCCGGCCATCGATGCGGATCTCCCCGTGGGTTAACGGGTAATAGCCCATCATCAGACTCGCGAGAGTACTCTTCCCGCTGCCGGTATGCCCGACCAGCGCCACGAAGCTGCGGGAGGGAATATCCAGACTGATATCCTGCAGGACCAGTCGATCCCCCCGGTAGGCAAAGGAGAGATGGTCAATTTCCACCCGGCCGCTGCTCAGCGGCGCGTCATCCGAGCCCCACGCCTGGCGCGGGCGATCCATCAGCTCAAAAACGCGTTCGCCGGCGACCACCGCCTGCTGCAGCATCGACTGCTGGGTGGTCAGCTCAATAAGCGGCTCGTTAAGGCGTCCGAGATAGCTGATAAACGCGTACAGGACCCCGACCTCGATCGTGCCCACCGCGCTAAAGCCAAACAGCATCAGCAGCCCGCACAGCACCAGCGAGGAAAAAAGGCTCAGCAGCGGGCGCAGCAGAAAACCGTCGAGGCGCAACGTCTGCATCCGCGCCAGATAGTGGGCATAGCTGGCCTCGCGCATCCGTTCGCCAAAGCGCGCCTGCTGGCGGAACTGCTGGATCACCCCCATGCCGTTGATCACTTCGTTGAAACCATCGTTGATATCAGCAAGCCAGGCGCGCACCCGGCGCACGATCGGCGTGCTATAGCGCTGATAGATGATCATCACGATCAGCACCGCCGGGAAGATCGCGATCGCCACCAGCGCCATCCGCCAGTCGAGGCTAAACATCGCCACCAGCATCGCGCCGATCAGCGCCGCGCTGCGCAGCACCGTCGCCACCACCGTCACGTACAGATCGCGAATGACTTCCGTATCGTTGGTCACCCGCGAGATAAGCTGCCCAACCGGCTGGGTATCAAACTCGCTGAGCGGCTGATGCAGGGCGGCATCCATTACATCGCTACGCAACTGCTGGACGACGCCGACCGCGGCGCGGTTAAACAGCAGCGACTGGTTATAGTGCAGTAATGCCGCCAGCAGCTGCAGGCCGATATAGGCTACCGCCAGGCCTGCCACCAGCTTCAGCGGGAGCGTATGCTTCGCCACCATATTATCGATGAAATAGCTGATGAGCAGCGGGCCGCTCACTTCCGCCGCCGCCGCGATCCACATCATCCCCACCGCAATGGCCAGCGGCTTACGCCAGGGAGAACCATAGGCCAGCAGGCGTTTAAGCGTCGGCCAGAGTTCGGTAAAGCTACGCATCCAGGGCCTCCTCTTGCGCCTGCGGAACCTCGTCAAGCGCGGCTTCCAGCTGCTGGTAACGATACATGTCGCGGTACCAGCCTGGCTGCACGGCCAGCGCCTCATGGCGGCCACGCTGGGCAATATGCCCATGCTGTAACACCAGAATTTCACTGGCCTCGGTCAGCGCCGACAGCCGGTGGGCGCTGATAATCACCGTCCGCCCCTCCCCCCACTGGCGCAGGTTGTGCAGGATCTGGTGCTCCGTACGGCCATCTACCGCCGACAAAGCATCATCAAGGATCAAAATTTCAGCCTCCAGCAGCAGAGCGCGGGCAATCGAGATGCGTTGTTTCTGGCCGCCGGAGAGCATCACGCCGCGCTCGCCCACCTCGGTATCGTACCCCTGGGGCAGGCGCAGAATGTCGTCATGCACGCTGGCCAGCCGTGCCACGCGTTCAATCTGCGCCGGTGTCGCATCCGGTTTGCCCAGCGCGATATTATTGGCGACGGTGTCAGAGAATAAAAATGGCGTCTGATTGACCACCGCCAGCCGGGCGCGCCAGCTGTCGAGCTGCAGACGCGGCAGCGGCAGATCGTGAAAGCGGATCTCGCCGCTGGTGACGTCAAAATGACGTTGCAGCAGCGCCAGAATGGTACTTTTACCGGCGCCCGTCGGCCCGCAGATACCCAGCATTTGCCCCGGCTGGAGGGTAAAATTAACCTGCTCCAGCGAAGGTTTACTCGCCTGCGGATAGATGAAGTTGCGGATGGCAACCTGCAGGACACCGCGGCCTGCCGGCACTGCTTCAGTACCGTCGTCTACCGCTGGCGCCTCTTCGAGCATCGTGCGGATACGGCCATAGGCCGCGCTACCGCGCTCAACAATGTTAAACATCCACGCCAGCGCCAGCATCGGCCAGATCATCAGGCCAAGATACATCACAAAGCTGGTCAGCTGGCCCAGCGTCAGGCTGCCGTGGATCACCATCCAGCTGCCGCCGCCGATAGCCAGCAGGTTAGCGGCCCCAATGGCGATATAGATGGTGGGGTCGAAACGCGCGTCAATGCGTGCCACGCGCATATTTTTCGCGCCGGTATCGGCGGCATCGGCGGCAAACTGCGCCGACTGGCGATCCTCCAGCCCAAAAGCCTTAATCATGCGGATGCTGGTCAGGCTCTCCTGTGTGCGATCGTTAAGGCTGGAAAAGGCCGCCTGGGCCACGCGAAAACGTTCGTGAAGCGCATCGCCGTTGCGTTTAATCGCCAGCGCCATCAGCGGCATCGGCAACAGCGCCAGCAGGGTGAGCTGCCAGCTAATCTGCGTCGACATCACAATCAATACCGCACAGCCCATCACCATCGAATCCACCAGGGTTAACACCCCTTCACCGGCGGCAAATACCACCCGGTCAACATCGTTGGTGGCGCGGGCGATCAGATCGCCAGTGCGATGGCGCAAATAGAATGCCGGATGCTGGCGGCTCAGTTGCCGGTAAAAATCTTCCCGCAGTTCGACCGCCAGCTGGTAAGAGGCGCCGAACAGCAGCACGCGCCAGACATAGCGCAGCAGGTAGACCATTACCGCGACCAGCACCAGCGCGCCGATCCACATCCACACCTTCTCTGCGGTGTAATGTTGTTGCGTCACGCCGTCCACCACAATGCCCACCACCTTCGGCGGAATAAGCTGCAGGACGGCAATAATGGCCAGCAGGGCAATCGCGCCAAGATAGCGGCGCCACTCCCGGCGGAAGTACCAGCTGAGTTGAGCAAATAATCGCAAGCAGTAAAATCCTGATTTGTAATGGGTTACGGCGCAATACCGTTATTCGACAGGCAAGGCGGTGGTATATTTTATCTGTTCCATGGCAAAACTCGAAGTGACATCCGACAGCCCCGGCACGCTGTTCACTAAACGTTTATAAAAATCGTCATAGCGTTTCATATCGGCCACCTGCACCCGCAGCAGGTAATCATACTCTCCTGCCATCCGCCAGAAGCCGAGCACCTCCGCCATCTGCGTCACTTCGCTCACAAAATGGCCATACCAGTCGCTGCTGTGATGCTGAGTCTTGATCAGGACAAACGCCGTCAGGCCCAGCCCCACCTTTTCGGCATCCAGTAAGGCGACGCGCCCGCGCAAAATACCTTCATCTTCGAGCCTTTTCAGGCGCTTCCAGCAGGGCGTGGTGGTCAGATTAACGGCATCGGCCAGCGCCTGCAAAGAGAGGGTGCAATCTTCCTGCAGCAGCGCCAGCAGCTTACGGTCAATTTTATCTAGCATAGGGCATCCGAAGAGAAAATTTTGCTCTCATAATGGTAATCCAAAGGCTAAATGGCAACAATTTTTCCTGCGCTTTCCGCTAAGCTAGGCACAAAATGACAAACAGGAAATCACGATGAATAGCGCCTGGGTTAAACATGCCATTAGCGAAATCAACGCCGACTATCAGCGCTCCGCCGACACGCACCTGATCCGTCTGGCGCTGCCCGCGTTTCCGGGCATCCACCTGTATCTGAAAGATGAAAGCACCCACCCTACCGGCAGCCTTAAACATCGCCTGGCGCGGTCGCTGTTTCTCTATGGCCTGTGCAACGGCTGGATCAAAGAAGGTACGCCGATTATTGAATCCTCCTCGGGTTCAACCGCCGTTTCGGAGGCCTACTTCGCCCGCCTGCTGGGGCTGCCGTTTATCGCCGTGATGCCTTCCTGCACCGCCAAACGTAAGATCGAACAGATCGAGTTTTACGGCGGACGCTGCCATTTTGTGCAGAGCGCCTGCGAAATCTACGATGCTTCCGAAACGCTGGCCCGCGAGCTGAACGGCCATTATATGGATCAATTCACCTTTGCCGAGCGGGCCACCGACTGGCGCGGCAATAACAATATCGCCGACAGTATTTTCCGTCAGATGAGCCATGAACCGCACCCGCAGCCGTCATGGATCGTCATGAGCGCCGGCACCGGCGGCACCTCGGCAACCATTGGCCGCTATATTCGCAGCCAGGGCCATGAGACGCAGCTGATGGTCGTTGATCCGCAGAATTCGGTCTTCCTCGAATACTGGCAGACCCGCGACGCCACCCTGCGCAGCCCGGTCGGCAGCAAAATTGAAGGCATCGGCCGCCCACGCGTCGAACCGTCATTTATTCCCGACGTCGTCGACGAGATGCTGCGCGTACCGGATGCGGCGAGCGTGGCCACCGCCCTGTGGCTGGAAACACAGCTTGGGCGCAAGGTCGGCGCTTCTACCGGCACCAATATGTGGGGCGTATTGCAGCTGGCCGCGCGGATGCGCGAGGAAGGGCGAACGGGTTCCATCGTCACGCTGTTGTGCGACAGCGGTGAGCGCTACCTGGAAACCTATTACAACCCGCAGTGGGTGGCCGCCAATATCGGCGATATCGCACCCTGGCAGGCGGAGATCGCCGCGCTGGTCGGCAGGCGATAAAAAAAGCCAGATAGAAAACTATCTGGCTTGCCGGAAGGGTCTCTCTATTCGGGGGAATAAGGAAGATCAGGATTATCCAGCCAATGCGTTAAAAAGTGGGAGACCGCCTGATGTCGGCAGTCACCGATAACCGGAAGATGCGGCAGCTCGGCTTTCAGCTGCGGCATCGCGTTGCCCATGATAAATCCCCGCCCAACGCTGCCCAGCATCTCGCGGTCGTTCATCGCATCGCCAAACGCCATGCACTCCTGCAGGGTGAAGCCTAAGTGCTGGCTGAGCACCGCCAGCGCCGCACCTTTATTACACCCGACCGGCAGCACTTCCAGACAGTCCATCGCCGAGAAACAGAGAAAGGCGCGATCGCCCAGCGTCTCAATCAGCTGGATCCGCAGGCGGCGGAGATCGTCATGATCGCCGCAGAAACAGATCTTGGTGACATGCTGCGCCGACATGCGTTTCGGATCGCACAGTTGATAGTGAAAGCCGCTGAAGACATGCGCTTGCAACAATTCAGGCCTTGCCTGACCGGTGAACCAGCCGCCATCGTTAAACACATGCATGCTGGCCTGAGTATCCCATTTGCTGTGCAGCACCGTTTCCGCCGCCTCGGGAGCGAGATCCTGGCGATAAAGCTCCTCCCCTTCCAGCGAATGGATGCGCGTCCCGTTGCCGGTGATCAGAAATGCGTCCAGGGAAAATTCGCCAATCACATGGTGCATCTCCAGCACATGGCGACCGGTAGCGAACGTCAGGGTGATATTACGTTCCCGCAGCCGTTTCAGCGCGGTGAGCGTTTGCTCGCCGAGACGATGGTCCGGCATCAGCAGGGTGCCGTCCATATCAAATGCGGCCAGTTTTGCCATGGTGTATTCCCCGATATGTGATGGGCTTCGCTTGTGTTGCAGTATCACCTGGGATATACGGAAGTAATAGTGAATAGATATTATTAATTGTTCCGGGTTTACAGCGGCCCGGTGGATGACGGCCCCCATGCGACTCTTACACCGTTTAAATCAATACCAGCGATTGTGGCAACCCTCAGCCGGGGCGCCGCAGCAGGTGACCGTCGGCGAACTGGCGGAGCGCTGTTTTTGTAGCGAACGCCACGTCCGCACTCTGCTGCGTCAGGCGCAGGAGGCGGGGTGGCTAAGCTGGCAGGCCAGCTCCGGGCGCGGCAAACGCGGACAGCTCTCATTTCACAAAACCCCGGAAAGTCTGCGCAACGAGATGATGGAGCAGGCGCTGAACAACGGTCAGCAGCAAAACGCGCTGGAGCTGGCGCAGCTGGCCCCGGTGGAGCTGAAAGCCCTGCTCCATCCCTTCCTCGGCGGTCAGTGGCAAAACAATACTCCGACGCTGCGTATTCCTTACTATCGCCCACTGGAGCCGCTGCGTCCTGGCTTTCTCCCCGGACGCGCCGAGCAGCATCTGGCCGGGCAGATCTATGCCGGGCTGACGCGCTTCGATGAAGGCGACAATATGCCGATCGGCGATCTGGCGCATCACTGGCAGGTCTCGCCGGACGGCCTGCGCTGGCATTTTTACATTCGCTCCACGCTGTACTGGCACAATGGCGATGCGGTGCAAACCGCACAGCTACGGCAGCGGTTACGGTTGCTGCTTGAGCTGCCCGCCTTACGGACCCTCTTCGCCAGCATCAGCCATATCGATGTCACTCACGCCCAGTGTCTCACCATCACGCTGCATCGTCCTGACTACTGGCTACCGTTCCGTCTCGCCAGCTACTGCAGCGTGCTGGCGCATCCCGACGATCCGGTCATCGGCTGCGGGCCATTCCGCCTGAAGCGGTTTAGTCCGGAACTCGTCCGCCTGGAGAACCATCCCCGGTACCACCTGCAGCATCCGCTGATCCAGGCGGTGGAATACTGGATCACTCCTCAGCTCTTTGACCGCGATCTCGGCACCAGCTGCCGCCACCCGGTGCAGATCACCATCGGCGATCGCGAAGAGCTCCACAATCTGCGCCAGGTCAGCAACCGTATCAGCCTTGGCTTCTGCTATCTGACCCTGCGCCACAGCCCGCGTCTTAGTAAAACGCAGGCCCAGCGGCTGGTGTCGATAATCCATCACTCGTCGCTGCTGGAAACGCTGCCGCTGGAGGAGGATCTGATTACGCCAAGCCATGAGGTGCTGCCGGGATGGTCCATCCCGCAGGGACCGGAAAACAACGCGGTGCCGCTGCCGGCCAGGCTCACTCTGCTCTATCATCTGCCGGTCGAGCTTCATGCGATGGCCGAGCAACTGAGGCAACGGCTGGCTCTGCTGGGCTGCGAACTGACGATCATTTTTCATGACGCCAAAAACTGGGAAGGCTGTCAGCATCTGGGGCAGGCCGACCTGATGATGGGAGACCGACTGATCGGCGAAGCGCCGGAGTACGCCCTGGAGCAGTGGCTGCGCTGCGATATGCTGTGGCCTAATTTGCTGACCGGGGCGCAATATGCCCATCTGCAGGCGACATTAGACGCCGTGCAGTCTCAGCCCGACGCCCGCAGCCGCAACGATGCGCTGCGCAACGTCTTCAACAGTCTGATGGAAGACGCCATCATGACGCCGCTGTTCAAGTATAACTATCGGATCAGCGCGCCACCGGGGGTTAATGGCCTGCGCCTCAACGCCCGGGGCTGGTTTGACTTCGCCAGCGCCTGGCTGCCGGCCTCGTTGACGTGAGAGAGCTGGTCGCCGCGCGCGTCTGGCGCTACCATAGCGCCTTTACTCATTTAGTCAGGAATTGCCATGAAACGCGCCGTAGTTGTCTTCAGCGGAGGACAAGATTCAACCACCTGTCTGGTGCAGGCTCTGCAACAGTATGATGAAGTGCATTGCGTCACTTTTGATTATGGCCAACGCCACCGCGCGGAAATCGACGTTGCGCGCGAACTCGCCCTGAAACTGGGCGCCGTCGCGCATAAAGTGCTGGACGTCACTCTGCTCAACGAACTGGCAGTCAGCAGCCTGACCCGCGATAACATTCCGGTACCGGACTATCAGCCTGATGCCGAGGGCATTCCCAACACCTTTGTCCCCGGGCGCAATATTCTGTTTTTAACCCTGACGGCAATCTACGCCTATCAGGTGAAAGCCGAAGCCATCATCACCGGCGTGTGCGAGACCGACTTCTCCGGCTACCCGGACTGTCGCGATGAGTTTGTCAAAGCGCTGCACCACGCCGTCAGCCTTGGGATGGCGAAAGACATTCGCTTTGAGACGCCGCTGATGTGGCTGAATAAAGCCGAGACCTGGGCGCTTGCCGACTTCTGGGGTCAGCTGGATCTGGTGCGCCAGGAAACCCTCACCTGCTACAACGGCATTAAGGGCGATGGCTGCGGCCAGTGCGCCGCCTGTAACCTGCGCGCAAACGGACTCAACCAGTATCTGGGGGACAAGGTTGGCGTAATGGCGGTGATGAAGCAAAAAACCGGGCTGGCACAGGCATAGCCTCCGGGGCGCGATTTACCGGAGCTTTGACTCAAATTCCCCGGTAGCGCGACGCTTACCGGGGCTACGGGTTCATCACCTGCCGTGGGCCCGTCACTCGCACGTCGGTTGTCAGCGCAAGTTCATCTGGTCAAGTTTCTCACGCAACTCCCCTTCCAGCGGCAGCGCCTTCTGGGTCTTCAAATCGATACAGACAAAGGTAATCAGCGCATCGGCTACCACTTCGCCATTGGGGTTGAGGGTGACCACCTGACTAAGGGTGCCGCTTTTGCCGTTGAGTTGCTCCAGTTTGCTGCTCACTGTCAGCACATCGCCCAGCACCGCCGGACGACGGTAGTTAATATTGATATTCACCACCACGAAGGCGATGTTTTTCTCCATCATCCACTGAAACGCGGGGCTGTTTTCCAGGCCGTCCCAGCGGGCTTCCTCAAGGAACTCCAGGTAACGTGCGTTGTTCACATGCTGGTAGACGTCCAGATGATAGCCGCGAACTTTAATTTGTGTCTGCATAGCACTAATGCCTTTCTGTTATTGTTGTTTATGAGGTAAGAGGTCACACCACTTGATGCAACCTCTTTATCCTGGCAAAAAATCACCGCTGTGCAAGGTCTGGCATAAAATTTACAGCGTCAGATGGGCTAAATTGCGCTCCACCAACGCGCTCCCCATTCCCGGGACCTGCTTCAGATCATCGAGGGTTTTGAACGGCCCGTACTCTTCGCGGTAGCTGACAATGGCCTGGGCTTTTTTCAACCCTACGCCATTCAACGCCTGCGCCAGCTGTTCGGCGCTGGCGTGGTTAATGCTGACTTTTGTCGCCCCGTTGTCGGTGTCGCCGGGCACCGCTTCCGCCTTCGCCGAAGCGGTCGCCTGCACATTTTCTTTATTCACCGCCGCTTTACCGCTGGCGGGTGCCGCCAGCGCGCCCTGTACGCCTACCGCGAAAACCAGAACGCCCGCGGCCATCAGTGTTTTTATTCCATATTTCATGCTGATATCTCCTTGTGTGTAGACAGCAAGGTTACGATAGCGTCAGTGCGGATGGCCGACAAAAGGCAAATCACAGAAATGGAAAGGGCCGCGAAAGCGGCCCTTGAGGATTACATCATGTTGCTCATTTTTGCGAGACGACGCGAAATTACTGCTGCTGGTCGATGCTGTCGCCCAGCTTAATTTTCGCCGCCTTGCGCAGGTTGCTCATCAGCGCTTCGAAAGCGATTTGGGCATTGTTCTGGGTAATCCCCTGAACCATGGCCTTCTTCTGCTCTTCCGGCATGTTGCCTGCTTTCACTTCATCCAGCGCCACCAGCACCACATCGCCTTGCATATTGCTGCCAACGCCGTAGACCGGTTTGCCCTGCTGCGGCAGCGGCAGAGTGAATGCCAGCTGGCTCAGCGGATCCTGGCCGGTACGAGAAAGCGTCTGCGGCGCGCCAAAGCTCAGGCCAGCCGCCTTCATCGCTTCATCGCCTTTGCCGTCTTTCAGCGCCGCCAGCAGCTTGTCGGCGTCCAGTTTCGCCTGCTGTTCCGCTTTATTGTGCTTAACGATATCGCTAACCTGCGCCTTCACATCAGCCAGCGGCTTCACCGCCTCGGCTTTGTGCTCGCTGATGCGCAGAACAAAAGCGCGATCGCCGTCAACGGTAATGATGTCGGAATTGCTGCCCGGCGCGCCGTTCTCACCCACCAGACCACCGTTGAAGATAGCGTCAGCGACCGGTTTAAAGTTCAGCTCTTCCGGCAGGTTATCGCGGCCAAACCAGCCGGTTTCCACCACCTTCAGTCCGGCGACCTGCGCCGCTCCCGCCAACGACTCATTATCGTTGCTGGCCGCATCGCTCACCTTCTGCTGCAGCGCGTAGTAAGCATCCAGCGCTTTTTCCTGCTTCACTTTCGCCGCAATGTCATTACGCACGTCAGCCAGCGGCTTCACCTGCGCCGGCTGGACGTCGTCCAGACGGGCCACCAGGAAGCCAACCGAGGATTTGATCACGCCAGACAGCTGGCCTTTCTCTTTCAGCCCGGCATCTTTCAGCTCTGGCACCGTAGAGGCCTCTTCCATCCACCCCATATCGCCGCCGTTGCGGGCAGAGATAATATCGGTCGATTTTTCTTTCGCCAGCGTGGCGAAATCTGCCCCTTTTTGCAGCTCGGCCAGCACCGCTTTCGCATCGGCTTCCGTTTTGGTCTGAATCACGCTGTAGCGGTTGCGCTGCGGCTGAGTGAACTGATCCTTATGCTGGTCGTACCATGACTGAATCTCTTCGTCAGAGGCGCTCTCCTGCATGCTGGCGGCATCCATTTTGATATAGCTGACGCGGAACTGCTCCGGCGCCATAAAACGGGCCTGATTCTGCTGCCAGAAAGCGTTGATTTCCTCATCGCTGGCCGTCTGTTTTGCCGCCAGGGCATTCACGTTGATGGTCGCTTCGCGGACGACACGCTGCTGAGACACCAGCGCCGCCAGCTGATCGGACTCACCCGGCAGCATGAAGTCGGTACCCGCAATGGCGTTAATCAGCTGCTGTGTGGTCAGCTGGTTACGCAGCGCCTGAGCGTACTGATCGGTGGTCATCCCCATCTGGGCGACAATACCGCTGAAACGCTGGTTGTCGAACTTACCGTTCGTCTGGAAAGCCTGGGTCTGGAAGATCGCCTGCTTCACCTGCTCATCGCTGATGCTGAGGCCCAGCTCGCGGGCATACTGATCCAGAAGCGATTCATCGATCAGGCGGTTCAGCACCTGCTGGCGCATGGTTTTCATGTAGTTTTCGTTCGCCGCCAGCTCGGAGAACTGGTCGCCAAGCTGCTGCTGCATACGGTTACGTTCGCTGGCGACGGCATTTTCAAACTGCCCACGGCCAATCTCCTGGCCATTCACTTTTGCGGCATAGTTTTTGCCACCGCCAATCAGGTAACCACTCACCCCGGTCAAAATGAACGAGACGATAATGATACCGAAAATAATCTTGAGCACGACGCTGTTGGCGGCCGTGCGTAGGTTGTCCATCATGGTGTAACAACGCTCCGCTGTAGATGACTTTAGCTCGCGCAGCATAGCACGTGATGGCCGCCGCGCGTGAGGACGTATTTTGACAAGAAAACAGGGTGATTGTCAGCCCACAAGTGGCGATAAACACACATAAAGTGGTCTGAAAAGGCAATAAAAAAGGCACATCTCACGATGCGCCCTTGTACTTCGTCACATTCCCTGACGGGAAAGCCGATCAGTTCACCGCGTCTTTCAGCGCTTTACCAGCACGGAAGCCCGGCACTTTTGCGGCAGCGATAGTAATTTCTTTACCTGTTTGTGGGTTGCGACCAGTACGGGCGGCACGTTCTTTAACAGCAAAGGTACCAAAACCTACCAGCGCAACGTCATCCCCAGCCTGCAGAGATTCAGTAACAGAAGCGATTAAAGCATCTAACGCACGTCCAGCTGCAGCTTTAGAAATGTCCGCACCCGCAGCAATTTTGTCAATCAGTTGAGATTTATTCACTGTTCTCTTCCTCTCTTTATAATTTATATCGCACCTGAGTCCTTCATAGTGCGACCGCGCAGCAGTTATATCAGGACTGTCATGCCCTTACAACAGCAGTTGTCGATGACCCCCCTGCCAGCGATCTAAGTTAGCTACACAAAAAAAGGCTGGCAAGTCCGAAATGACTTACCAGCCCTATTTTTATTAGCGCAATTTGCGCAGAATCACTATTTCGCGGTCACAACCTGCATGCCGAACGGTTCGTTCTGCAGCGCAAGTGTCAGAACTTCCTCGATTCGTTTCACCGGATGGATATCCAAATCGGCGATAACGTTATCTGGAATTTCTTCAAGGTCGCGTTTGTTCTCATCAGGAATCAGAACAGTCTTAATGCCGCCGCGATGCGCCGCCAGCAGTTTTTCCTTCAGACCGCCGATCGGCAGCACCTGACCACGCAGAGTGATTTCACCGGTCATCGCCACATCAGCGCGTACCGGGTTACCGGTCAGGCAGGAGACCAGCGCCGTACACATGGCAATACCCGCGCTAGGACCATCCTTCGGCGTCGCCCCTTCCGGGACGTGGACGTGAATATCACGCTTCTCGTAGAAGTCGGCGTTAATGCCCAGTTTGTCCGCCCGCGAACGCACCACGGTCAGCGCAGCCTGAATCGATTCCTGCATTACCTCACCCAGCGAACCGGTGTAGGTCAGCTTGCCTTTGCCTGGTACGCAGGCGGTTTCGATGGTCAGCAGATCGCCCCCCACCTCCGTCCACGCCAGACCGGTCACCTGACCGACGCGGTTCTCGCTATCGGCACGGCCATAGTCAAAGCGCTGTACGCCGAGATAATCATGCAGATTCTCACCGTTAATCTCGATGTGTTTCAGCGACTTATCCAGCAGCAGCTGTTTAACGGCTTTACGGCACAGCTTGGAGATTTCACGCTCCAGGCTACGAACCCCCGCTTCACGCGTGTAGTAACGAATAATGCCGATAATGGCGCTATCGTCGACGGTCAGCTCGCCTTTCTTCAGCGCGTTACGTTCGATCTGCTTCGGCAGCAGGTGACGCTTGGCGATGTTCAGCTTTTCATCTTCGGTGTAACCGGAGAGGCGAATCACTTCCATACGATCCAGCAGCGGCGCCGGAATGTTCATGGAGTTAGACGTCGCCACGAACATCACATCGCTGAGATCGTAATCCACTTCCAGATAGTGGTCGTTAAAGGCCACGTTCTGTTCCGGATCCAGCACCTCAAGCAACGCAGAAGCCGGGTCGCCGCGCATGTCGGAAGACATTTTGTCGATCTCATCCAGCAGGAACAGCGGGTTTTTCACCCCCACTTTCGCCATTTTCTGGATCAGTTTGCCCGGCATCGAGCCAATATAGGTCCGACGATGACCGCGAATTTCCGCTTCATCGCGCACGCCACCTAACGCCATACGTACGTATTTACGTCCGGTCGCTTTGGCGATGGATTGACCTAACGAGGTTTTACCTACCCCCGGCGGTCCCACCAGACAGAGGATTGGCCCCTTGATTTTGTTCACCCGGCTCTGCACCGCGAGATATTCAAGGATGCGATCCTTCACGCGCTCCAGGCCATAGTGATCGGTATCAAGGATCTCCTGGGCCTGGCGCAGGTCTTTTTTGACCTTACTGCGCGCGTTCCACGGCACCTGCACCATCCAGTCGATGTAGCCACGCACGACGGTCGCTTCCGCCGACATCGGCGACATCATCTTCAGTTTCTGCAGTTCCGCTTCGGTTTTTTCTTTCGCCTCTTTCGGCATTTTCGCCGCGTCGATCTTACGCTTCAGCGCTTCGTTTTCGTCCGGGGCGTCGTCCATCTCGCCGAGTTCTTTCTGAATCGCTTTCATTTGCTCGTTCAGATAGTACTCGCGCTGGGATTTCTCCATCTGCTTTTTGACGCGGTTGCGAATACGCTTCTCAACCTGCAGCAGATCGATTTCCGATTCCATCATCGCCATCAGATATTCCAGACGTTCGTTGACGTCGGACATCTCAAGCACAGACTGCTTGTCAGCCAGCTTCAGCGGCATGTGCGCCGCGATGGTATCCGCCAGGCGTGCCGGATCGTCGATGCTGTTCAGCGACGTCAGCACTTCCGGTGGGATCTTTTTGTTCAGCTTGATATAGCCTTCAAACTGGCTGATAGCGGTGCGAACCAGCACTTCCTGCTCGCGTTCGTCAATCGCCGGCGAGTCGAGATACTCCGCTTTCGCCGAGAAATGTTCGCCATTATCAGACAGCGCAGAAATACGTGCACGCTGCAGCCCTTCGACCAGCACCTTCACGGTGCCGTCCGGCAGCTTCAGCATCTGCAAAATAGACGCCACGGTTCCAACGGTGAAAAGATCGTTTACACCCGGCTCATCCGTCGACGCTTCTTTCTGCGCAACCAGCATGATTTTTTTATCATGGTCCATGGCCGCTTCGAGGCAACGAATAGATTTTTCCCGCCCTACGAACAGGGGTATGACCATGTGCGGATAAACCACCACATCGCGCAATGGCAATACGGGGATTTCAATGCGTTCAGAACGCTCAGGATTCATAGAGCTCTCTCTTAGTTTAAAGTCCGCCAGGTAGCCGACGACGCCATACTCCACTGCATCGTCGTTAATATGTAATCCAGTATATGGGGATGTATTCCACACATTCAACGGCGGGAATGCAGGAAAAATAAAAGGGGAGATAAAATCCCCCCTTTTTGTTAACTGCTTGAGTGAAATGGTTAATTATTCACCAGATGCCTGTTGGGCTTCCGGTTTGCCGTAGATCAGCAGCGGTTTGCTCTGACCTTCGATAACCGACTCATCAATGACCACTTTCTCGACATCATCCATCGAAGGCAGGTCATACATGGTATCCAGCAGCGCCGCTTCCACAATCGAGCGCAGACCGCGGGCGCCGGTTTTACGCGCCATCGCTTTCTTGGCGATGGCGTCCAGCGCTTCGTCGCGGAATTCAAGCTCTGCGCCCTCAAGGCTAAACAGCGCCTGATACTGCTTGGTCAGGGCATTTTTCGGCTCTTTCAGGATCTGGATCAGGGCTTCTTCGCTCAGCTCATTCAGGGTCGCCACCACCGGCAGACGGCCAATGAATTCCGGGATCAGACCAAACTTGATCAGATCTTCCGGCTCGACCTGGGCCAGCAGCTCGCCTTCGCTCGCTTTGTCGGACTTCGCTTTTACCGTCGCGCCAAAACCAATGCCGGAGCCGGTTTCAACACGGTGGGAAATCACTTTGTCCAGGCCGGCGAACGCGCCGCCGCAGATAAACAGGATCTTGGAGGTATCAACCTGCAGGAACTCTTGCTGCGGATGTTTACGCCCGCCCTGCGGTGGAACGGCGGCGACGGTGCCTTCGATAAGCTTCAGCAACGCCTGCTGTACGCCTTCGCCGGAGACGTCGCGGGTAATCGACGGGTTATCGGATTTACGCGAAATTTTGTCGATTTCGTCGATATAAACGATGCCGCGCTGCGCTTTCTGCACGTCGTAGTCGCACTTCTGCAGCAGTTTCTGAATGATATTTTCGACGTCCTCACCCACATAACCCGCTTCGGTCAGGGTGGTGGCGTCTGCCATGGTAAACGGCACATCCAGCAGGCGCGCCAGCGTTTCCGCCAACAGCGTTTTACCGGAACCGGTCGGCCCGATCAGCAGAATGTTACTTTTACCCAGCTCTACGCCATTGCTGGTATCGCCATTGCGCAGACGTTTGTAGTGGTTGTATACCGCGACCGCCAACACTTTCTTCGCCTGTTCCTGACCGATGACATAGTCATCAAGGTGGTGGCGAATCTCGTGCGGCGTCGGCAACGCGCTGCGCTCGCGGTGCGGCGCAACTTCTTTAATCTCTTCGCGAATGATGTCGTTACATAAATCAACGCATTCGTCGCAGATATACACGGATGGCCCGGCGATCAGCTTACGCACTTCATGCTGGCTTTTGCCGCAAAAAGAGCAATACAACAATTTGCCCGATCCATCTTTGCGTTTATCTGTCATGAGTCCAAACCTCTTTTTAAGTTCTTTGTGCCGCACACGACGACGCAAATGCCATTCTCAGGCGCAAGCCGCCATATAGCGTTGTGCCGCCCTTCATTAGTATATACACAAAATCCTTCGCGCTACATCGAGGCGGTGGCAAAGCCTCCGGCCGCAAGCCTGACCGGCAAGCGTCCGAAAAAATACCAACCACCCGAAAAATCGCGGCGAGAAGGATGAAGCGTAAAGCGGCACCCTTACGCCTCGGGCATCAATTACGATGGGTCAAAATAGAGTCGACCAGCCCGTACTCCACGGCTTCCGCAGCGGAGAGGAAGCGGTCACGCTCGGTGTCACGCTCAATCTGCTCAAGAGACTGGCCGGTATGATGCGCCATCAGCTCATTCATGCGTCCTTTCACCTTCAGGATTTCACGGGCGTGGATCTCAATATCCGTCGCCTGTCCCTGATAGCCGCCCAGCGGCTGGTGGATCATCACGCGGGAGTTCGGCAGGCAGAAGCGCTTGCCTTTCGCCCCGGCGGTCAGCAGAAACGCGCCCATAGAAGCGGCCTGCCCCATACAAATGGTGCTGACATCCGGCTTGATGAACTGCATGGTGTCATAAATCGACATCCCGGCGGTGATCACCCCGCCCGGAGAGTTAATGTACAGGTAAATGTCTTTTTCCGGGTTTTCCGCTTCCAGAAACAGCATCTGCGCCACGATCAGGTTTGCCATGTGGTCTTCGACCTGGCCGGTCAGAAAAATGACGCGTTCCTTAAGCAGACGGGAGTAGATATCAAAAGAACGTTCACCGCGTGAGGTCTGTTCAATGACCATCGGCACCAGGGCCATATGGGGTGCAAAGTTGTCTCGTTCGCCACTGTATGACATTTCCGTCTCCTGGAGTAATTTTAAAATACCTGCTGCACTGATTGTAACCTTACGGACGGATTATCAGCCACAGTTTCTATCCGCTGAACGCGTCACCGCCTCTTCAACACGCGTGCGATAGCGGATGCAGTTGCCTCCCCCGGTAATGGGGATGGTGTTGCCATATTTCAAGCATAACAAGCTTTTGCTGTAACGCTATCATGGTAAATGCGTTTTAGCACCGTGCCTGAGGCTATCATTATCTTAAAAAAAAACCCGCCGCCTTTCGGCAACGGGTTTTTGCTCGAACCTTAAACAATCGCGGCGAAATTACGCCTGCTGGTTCATCAGTTCGTTGAAGGAAGTGGCTTTTTCAGACACTTTGGCTTTCGCCAGCACAGCTTCAACAGCCTGCTCTTCCAGCGCCACGTTGCGCATGTTGTCCATCAGCTCTTTGTTCTTGCTGTAGAACTCAACCACTTCTGACGGATCTTCGTACGCAGAAGCCATCTCTTCGATCAGGCCTTTCACGCGCTCTTCGTCAGCTTTCAGCTCATTGGTGCGAATCACTTCGCCCAGCAGCAGACCGACAACAACGCGGCGTTTAGCCTGCTCTTCGAACAGCTCGCGCGGCAGTTCCAGAGCCTGTTTCTCGTTGCCACCGAAACGCTGAGCAGCCTGACGACGCAGCACGTCGATTTCGCTGTCAATCAGGGCAGCCGGAACGTCGATCTCGTTGGCTTTAACCAGACCTTCGATAGCCTGAGACTTCACGCGGTTACGCACAGCGCCTTTCAGCTCGCGCTCCATGTTTTTACGCACTTCAGCGCGCAGGCCAGCGACGGAACCATCTTCAACGCCGAAACGTTTGATGAATTCTTCAGTCAGCTCCGGCAGTTCACGCTCTTCAACTTTTTTCAGGTTGATAACGAACTTAGCCGCTTTACCTTTCAGGTTTTCTGCGTGGTATTCTTCCGGGAAGGTCACGTCGATGGTGAACTCTTCGCCCGCTTTGTGGCCTTTGATACCATCTTCGAAGCCCGGGATCATGCGACCCTGGCCCATCGCCAGTACGAAGTCAGAGGCTTTGCCGCCTTCGAACTCTTCGCCGTCTACGGAACCGGTGAAGTCGATAGTGACGCGATCTTCAGCGTCAACGGCGCCGTCTTTGTCTTTCCAGGTCGCCTGCTGTTTGCGCAGGGTTTCCAGCATGGTGTCAACGTCAGCGTCGGTCACTTCAACAACCGGTTTTTCAACTTCGATCGCGTCCAGACCCTGCAGTTCAACTTCCGGATACACTTCGAACTCTACCGCGTAGGTGAAGTCTTCGCCCAGTTTGTATTCGCCCGGAACGTAGTTCGGCGCACCGGCCGGATTGATTTTCTCTTTGATGATCGCGTCAACGAAATGACGGCTCATCAGGTCGCCCAGCACGTCCTGGCGAACGGATGCGCCATAACGCTGAGCAACAACATTCATCGGCACTTTGCCTTTACGGAAGCCGTCAATGCGAACTTTTTTCGCTACGTTGACCAGCTCGCTTTTGACAGCATTCTCGATGCTGTCAGCGGCGATAGTAATCGTTACACGGCGCCCAAGGCCCTGAGTGGTTTCAACTGAAACTTGCATCTTGTTACCTCAAAAAAATCACAGTGCTCGGTCAACTCTGGAAGCGCGTGTAGGTGGCTTCGCAGAACCGGGATGCCCTCTTCAAATCAGAAACACATTCCCTGTCGTCAGAATCATCCCGAAGACATTCATATATAAGACGCGGCATTATAGCGGCATCACTTTTGTGAGTCGAGAACGGTTGTCGCCCACTGCTGCGGCATTTTTCACATTTCCCGCTCAAATTTGTCCGCAAAAGCGCTCACTTTGCGCATTTTCCAGGCAAAACAAAACGGCCCGTAGGCCGTTTTTGCTAAATCTGCAAGCAACATACTGGAAAAGCGCCAGCGGTTGCAAATGGGATTTCTAGGCGATACTCCCCGCACCGCGGCAAGGCGGCGAGGCGAAAACCGTATCCTGTAATGCTTCCCACTCTTTTATCGTGTAGGTGTGCAGCGCCAGGGCATGCACCGTATTCGACAGCTCCTCGGTTAGCGTGCCGTAGATCATACGGTGGCGATTGAGGAAACGCTCGCCAGTGAAGCGATCGCTCACTAACACCACTTTAAAATGACTTTCAGAGCCCGCTGGGACGTTGTGACGATAACTTTCATCCACGACTTCGAGATACATCGGGTCGAACGCTGCTCTAAGTTTTGCTTCGATCTGTTCACGTATCATCATGAATTTTCTCCTCCGACAACGCTGAGATGCCGCCACTCCATTTAAATGTTAGCCGCTTTTACCGCTTCCATTAGGAGAAAACAACAAAAAATTAGCATTGTTCTGATATTTTCATTCAAAAGTATCACGTTTACTGGCTCTGGTCGCCAGATCCGCCGGGGAAAGAGCGATTAACCATGGCGGGACGCTCAGAAAACCGCCAGGGCGATGGATTTACACGCGTTGCCACTTCCCCTTGCCGTTGGCAATGCTATGATGGCGGTAATTTTCCTTATAACAACACCATGCGTTGAGACCTGAACATGCTTAAGAAGATCCTTTTCCCGTTGGTCGCCATGTTTATGCTGGCAGGATGCGCCACGCCGCCGACCACCATTGAAGTATCGCCGAAAATCACGCTGCCGCAGCAGGATCCGAGCCTGATGGGCGTGACCGTCAGCATCAACGGCGCCGATCAGCGTCCGGACCAGGCGCTGGCGAAAGTCACGCGCGACAATCAGCAGGTCACCCTCACCGCCTCGCGCGATCTGCGTTTCCTGCTGCAGGAAGTGCTGGAGAAACAGATGACCGCTCGCGGCTACATGATTGGCCCGAACGGTGCGGTCGATCTGCAGATTATTGTCAATAAACTCTACGCTGACGTCTCCCAGGGCAACGTGCGCTACAACATCGCCACGAAAGCCGATATCGCCATCATCGCCACCGCGGCAAACGGCACGAAGATGACCAAAAACTACCGCGCCAGCTATTCCGTTGAAGGCGCCTTCCAGGCCTCGAACAAGAACATCGCTGATGCCGTCAACAGCGTCCTGACCGATACCATCGCCGATATGGCGCAGGACACCAGCATCCACGATTTCATCAAGCAAAACGCGCGTTAATGCCACCACGAACCCGGCCGCGGCCGGGTTCGTGCTTTATGCTATGTCCAGTCACTACTTACGCATTTTTCAACAGCCGAAATCAGCGATTTTGCTGATCCTCGGTTTCGCCTCAGGCCTGCCGCTGGCCCTCACCTCCGGTACTCTGCAGGCCTGGATGACAGTGGAAAATATCGATCTGAAAACGATCGGTTTTTTCTCACTCGTCGGCCAGGCCTATGTCTTTAAATTTCTCTGGTCCCCGCTAATGGACCGCTATACGCCGCCGTTTCTTGGACGTCGTCGCGGTTGGCTGCTGACTACCCAGGTCCTGCTCCTGCTGGCTATCGCGGCGATGGGCTTTCTTGAGCCTGTCTCCCAGCTCCGCTGGATGGCGGCGCTGGCGGTAGTGATCGCCTTCTGCTCGGCGTCACAGGATATTGTGTTCGACGCCTGGAAAACCGACGTTCTGCCAGCGGAAGAGCGCGGCGCTGGCGCCGCGATCAGCGTGCTGGGTTATCGCCTCGGGATGCTGGTATCCGGGGGGCTGGCACTGTGGCTTGCCGACCGCTATCTCGGCTGGCAGGGGATGTACTGGCTGATGGCGGCGCTGCTGGTGCCGTGCATCATCGCCACACTGCTGGCGCCCGAGCCGAGCGACGTTATCCCGGTTCCCAGATCGCTGGAGCAGGCGGTCGCCGAACCGCTGCGCGATTTTTTCGGTCGCAATAACGCCTGGCTGATTCTGCTGCTCATCGTCCTTTATAAGCTGGGCGATGCGTTTGCCATGAGCCTGACCACCACCTTCCTCATCCGCGGCGTCGGTTTTGACGCCGGCGAAGTGGGGATGGTGAACAAAACTTTAGGCCTGTTTGCCACCATTCTCGGCGCCCTGTATGGCGGGGTCCTGATGCAGCGGCTGACGCTGTTTCGGGCGCTGCTGATCTTCGGTGTGCTGCAGGGGGTCTCCAACGCTGGCTACTGGCTGCTGTCGATTACCGATAAGCACCTCTATTCCATGGCAACCGCCGTGTTCTTTGAAAACCTGTGCGGGGGAATGGGGACGGCGGCGTTTGTCGCGCTGCTGATGACGCTGTGCAATAAATCATTCTCCGCTACCCAGTTCGCACTGCTCTCTGCGCTGTCCGCGGTCGGCCGCGTGTACGTTGGGCCGATCGCCGGCTGGTTTGTCGAGGCCCACGGCTGGTCGACGTTCTATCTCTTCTCGGTCGTTGCGGCGGTACCGGGGATCGCGCTGCTGCTACTGTGCCGGCAAACGCTTGAGCATACCCAACGCACAGCAAGCTTTATGCCGCGAAGCGAATACCCGCAAGCCTATGCGCTGGCGTTAAGGATCCTGGCGCTGGGCTGCCTGCTGCTGGCGGTATGGCTGGTACTGCTGATCATGAACGCCCTGGATTACACCGCCTTCTCTTTCCTGTCCGGTCTGCTGGAGGTTGCGGCGCTGACTGCGGTGGGCGGTATTTTGTTCGGCGGTCTGCTCGACTACCTGGCGCTGCGTAAAACTCGCCTGATTTAAGGAAGCTGCATCATTATTAGCCGTTGTAATTACGAAACGTAATTATAACGGCTTATTAACGCTTTTATATTGCCCGCCGCGCTATTTGTTGTTTTGTGCGTTTTTGATTTCTGGAAATTATTGACAGTTTTCATTCGATTCTTTAAATAATTTAACCGATTCAGCTACGGCGATTTTATTTTAGGTTTTCACAATGTCTTTTATTTGATAATTAAATGTTAAACAATTGTTCTAATTTTTGGGTGGTTATGCCCATTCGCCGCTAAGCACTCCTTTTCTTATCCCTTTCGTTATCAATCCCACGAAAATCAGGCTTTGCAAGCGATTACGTAACACTACGTAACATATGTGACAAACCAAGCAGAAGCCGCTAACACAGAACTGACAGAGATCCAATCATGTTTACAGTAATGCAACCTTACCGTAAAATGCCCGTACACTTTAAACGCCACCAGATCCCGTGGAATTGAGGTCGTTCAATGAGACTCAGGAAATACAATAAAAGTTTGGGATGGATGTCATTAATCGCAAGTACTGTATTACTCAGTGGTTGTGATTCTGCACTCCTTGACCCAAAAGGACAGATTGGACTGGAGCAACGCTCTTTGATTCTGACGGCCTTCGGCCTGATGATGATTGTCGTTATTCCCGCCGTCTTGATGGCAGTAGGATTTGCCTGGAAGTATCGCGCGAGCAATAAAGATGCGAAGTATAGCCCGAACTGGTCACACTCCAACAAAGTGGAAGCTGTGGTCTGGACGGTACCTATTCTGATCATCCTGTTCCTGGCCGTTCTGACCTGGAAAACCACTCACGCACTGGAGCCAAGCAAACCGCTTGCCCACGACGAGAAACCAATCACCATCGAAGTCGTTTCGATGGACTGGAAATGGTTCTTTATCTATCCGGAACAGGGTATTGCTACCGTTAACGAAATCGCCTTCCCGGCGAACGTACCGGTACACTTCAAAGTGACCTCTAACTCGGTGATGAACTCGTTCTTCATTCCGCGCTTAGGTAGCCAGATTTACGCAATGGCCGGGATGCAGACTCAACTGCACCTCATTGCTGACGAAGCTGGTACTTATGACGGTATCTCCGCTAGCTACAGTGGCCCGGGCTTCTCAGGTATGAAGTTCAAAGCGATTGCTACTCCGGATCGTGCAACCTTCGATCAGTGGGTTGAAAAAGCCAAACAGTCGCCGAACTCCATGGACTCCATGGCCGCGTTCGATAAAGTGGCTGTGCCTAGCGAATACAACAAAGTGGAATACTTCTCTAACGTGAAGCCGGATCTGTTCAAAGATGTTGTGAACAAATTCATGTCTCACGAGAGCATGAACATGTCCAAACCTGAAGGCGAGCACGCTGCTCACGACGGGATGGAAGGCATGGACATGAGCCACGCGGAAACCGCTCACTAAGGGGCCGAGGAAGAAAACGATGTTCGGAAAACTTACACTGGATGCAGTGCCCTACCACGAACCCATTATCGTGGTTACGGTGGCTGCGATTATCATTGGGGGACTGGCGCTTCTGGCTGCCATCACTTACTTCGGTAAGTGGTCCTACCTGTGGAACGAGTGGCTGACTTCTGTCGACCACAAACGTCTCGGTATCATGTACGTTATCGTGGCAATCGTCATGCTGCTGCGTGGCTTTGCTGATGCCGTTATGATGCGTAGCCAGCAGGTGCTGGCCTCGGCCGGGGAAGCAGGCTTCCTGCCGCCTCATCACTACGATCAGATCTTTACCGCCCACGGCGTTATCATGATCTTCTTCGTGGCGATGCCGTTCGTTATCGGTCTGATGAACCTGGTGGTTCCGCTTCAGCTCGGCGCGCGCGACGTGGCCTTCCCGTTCCTCAACAACCTGAGCTTCTGGTTCACCGTTGTGGGCGTGATTCTGGTTAACCTGTCTCTGGGCGTCGGTGAGTTCGCGCAGACCGGTTGGCTGGCCTATCCGCCGCTGTCGGGAATTGAATACAGTCCTGGCGTAGGGGTCGATTACTGGATTTGGGCGCTGCAGCTCTCCGGTATCGGTACTACCCTGACCGGTATTAACTTCTTCGTGACCATTATCAAGATGCGCGCCCCGGGCATGACCATGTTCAAGATGCCGGTATTCTCCTGGGCATCTCTGTGCGCTAACATCCTGATTATCGCCTCTTTCCCAATTCTGACCGTCACCATCGCGCTGCTGACCCTGGATCGTTACCTGGGCACCCATTTCTTTACCAACGATATGGGTGGCAACATGATGATGTACATCAACCTGATTTGGGCCTGGGGTCACCCGGAAGTGTACATCCTGGTTCTGCCGGTGTTCGGGGTCTTCTCCGAAATCGCCGCGACCTTCTCGCGTAAGCGTCTGTTCGGTTACACCTCTCTGGTGTGGGCAACCGTCTGTATTACCGTTCTGTCGTTCATCGTTTGGCTGCACCACTTCTTCACCATGGGTGCTGGCGCGAACGTAAACGCCTTCTTCGGTATTACTACCATGATTATCGCGATCCCGACCGGGGTTAAGATCTTCAACTGGCTGTTCACCATGTATCAGGGTCGCATCGTCTTCAACTCAGCGATGATGTGGACTATCGGCTTTATCGTGACCTTCTCCGTCGGTGGGATGACTGGCGTGCTGCTGGCGGTACCGGGCGCGGACTTCGTTCTGCATAACAGCCTGTTCCTGATCGCGCACTTCCATAACGTTATCATCGGCGGCGTAGTATTCGGTTGCTTCGCAGGTCTGACCTACTGGTGGCCGAAAGCCTTTGGCTTCACCCTGAACGAAACCTGGGGCAAACGCGCTTTCTGGTTCTGGATCATCGGCTTCTTCGTGGCGTTTATGCCGCTGTACGTGCTGGGCTTCATGGGTATGACCCGTCGTCTGAGCCAGCAGATCGATCCGCAGTTCCACCCGATGCTGGTTGTTGCAGCTTGCGGTGCAGCGCTGATCGCCTGCGGTATCCTGTGCCAGCTGATTCAGTTCTACGTGTCTATTCGCGACCGCGATCAGAACCGTGACCTGACCGGTGACCCATGGGGTGGTCGTACGCTGGAGTGGGCAACTTCTTCTCCACCGCCGTTCTATAACTTCGCTATCGTTCCTCAGGTTCACGAGCGTGATGCCTTCTGGGAAATGAAAGAGAAAGGTGAAGCGTACAAACAGCCTGCTCACTATGAAGAAATTCATATGCCGAAAAACAGCGGCGCCGGCATCGTCATTGCCGCCTTCGCTACGGTATTTGGTTTCGCCATGATCTGGCATATCTGGTGGATGGCGATTGCCAGCTTCATCGGCATCGTAGCGACCTGGATTATTAAGAGCTTTGACGAGGACGTGGATTACTACGTACCGGTTGCAGAAGTCGAAAAACTGGAAAAACAGCATTTCGATGAGATTAACAAAGCAGGGCTGAAAAATGGCAACTGATACTCTTGCGCATACTGCCCACGCGCATGAACACGGGCACCATGATACAGGACCGATGAAGGTATTCGGTTTCTGGATCTACCTGATGAGCGACTGCATCATCTTCGCTACGCTGTTTGCTACCTATGCCGTTCTGGTGAACGGCACAGCCGGCGGACCGACGGGCAAAGATATTTTCGAACTGCCGTTCGTTCTGGTTGAAACCGCACTGCTGCTGTTCAGCTCCATCACCTACGGCATGGCGGCTATCGCCATGTACAAAAACAACAAGAGCCAGGTGGTTTCCTGGCTGGCGTTGACCTGGTTGTTTGGCGCTGGCTTTATCGGGATGGAAATCTATGAATTCCATCACCTGATCATGGAAGGCTTCGGTCCGGATCGTAGCGGTTTCCTGTCGGCGTTCTTCGCGCTGGTCGGCACCCACGGTCTGCACGTGACCTCTGGCCTTATCTGGATGGCGGTGCTGATGTTCCAGGTTTCACGTCGTGGCCTGACTAGCACTAACCGCACGCGTATCCTGTGCCTGAGCCTGTTCTGGCACTTCCTGGACGTCGTGTGGATCTGCGTGTTCTCGGTTGTCTATCTGATGGGGGCGATGTAATGAGTCATTCTACCGATCATAGCGGCGCTTCTCACGGCAGCGTGAAGAGCTACATGACAGGATTTATCCTGTCCATCATCCTGACGGTCATTCCGTTCGCCATGGTGATGAGTGGCTCCGCCTCGCATGCGGTTATCCTTGGCACCATTCTGGTGACCGCTGTGGTGCAGATCGTGGTACACCTCGTGTACTTCCTGCATATGAACAGCAAGTCCGATGAAGGCTGGAACCTGACCGCATTTATCTTCACCGTAATCATCATTGCGATCGTGGTTGTCGGCTCCATCTGGATTATGTGGAACCTGAACTACAACATGATGATGCACTAAGAGCGGCGAGTATGTTTAAGCAATACCTGCAAGTAACGAAACCAGGCATTATTTTTGGCAACCTGATCTCCGTGATCGGCGGTTTCCTGTTGGCCTCCAAAGGCCACATCGACTATCCGCTGTTCGTCTGGACGCTCCTTGGAGTATCCCTGGTGGTCGCCTCGGGTTGTGTATTCAACAACTACATCGACCGGGACATCGATCGTAAGATGGAACGGACGAAAAACCGGGTGCTGGTCAAAGGGCTGATCTCGCCAGAAGCTTCGCTGGTGTACGCCACCTTGCTGGGTATTGCTGGCTTCATGCTGCTGTGGTTCGGCGCAAATCCGCTGGCCTGCTGGCTGGGGGTGATGGGGTTCGTGGTTTATGTCGGCGTCTACAGCCTGTACATGAAACGCCACTCCGTCTATGGCACGCTGATTGGCTCACTCTCCGGCGCCGCGCCGCCGGTGATTGGCTACTGCGCGGTCACCGGTGATTTCGACAGCGGTGCGGCGATCCTGCTGGCTATCTTTAGCCTGTGGCAGATGCCTCACTCCTACGCCATCGCGATTTTCCGCTTTAAGGATTATCAGGCGGCGAACATTCCGGTGCTGCCGGTGGTGAAAGGCATTTCGGTCGCCAAAAACCATATTACGCTGTACATCGTTGCCTTTGCCGTGGCGACCCTGATGCTCTCGCTGGGCGGCTACGCCGGGTATAAATACCTGGTCGTGGCGGCAGCGGTCAGCGTCTGGTGGCTGGGCATGGCGCTGCGTGGCTATAAAGTGGCCGATGACAAAGTCTGGGCGCGTAAGCTGTTCGTCTTTTCCATCGTCGCCATCACCGCGCTGTCCGTGATGATGTCCGTTGACTTTATGGTGCCGGATTCACATAGTCTGCTGGCTTACGTGAGATAATCTCCCACTCCAGTGCGATATAAAGCCCCGTTTTTACGGGGCTTTTTCTTTTCTGCTTCCTCACCGCTTTCTTTCTCATTTCATACTCCCCTCCCCTCTTCCGGCCGTTTACGCTGCTCCCCCGCCAAAAAATGAGGAAAAAATGAGCTAATACACAGCGGACCAGACTCGCGCTGTGCACGACAGCAGTGCTACCTTTCGCACCGGGTTTACCCACCCATTTGGAAAATCATTACTACAAGGAATTGCAATGAAAGAGTTAACACTGAACGAAATGGAGTACATCTCCGGTGGCTTTAATCTGTTCGGCGCAGCCAGCGGCTTCGCCAGCTTTGTTGCCAACTCGGGCGTCGGCTTCACCTCTTTTGTTCTCACCTCCGGCAGCGCGTTTGCCTCCTTCGTCGGCGACAGCGCGATGGCGTTTGGTTCCTTCCTGACCGGGCAGTCAAACTGGGAAACCTTTGTGACCGCCGGCAAAGAAAACTGGGGAAGCTTTGTTAACACTGCCGGCAACAGCTGGAACACCTTCGTGGATAACGCTGCCAGCGACTGGAACAGCTTCCTGAACAACGCGTCGGCGTAAGCAACATCTTTGAGGGCAGCGCATCGGCTGCCCTGTTTAGCTCACCAGCATCGCCTGCGCGCTGTAGAGCAGATCGAGATGGTCGTGACATAACGCTTCCAGCGATGTGCGCGATTGATGGCTGGTCAGACTCAGCGCGCCCCACCAGGTTCCTTCCCTGTCAGTTAACGGCACCGCCAGCACCAGCATGCCAATCTCAAACTCCTGTTCAATGGTGGCATAACCCTGGCGCCGCACCTGGGCGATTTTCTCCATCAGCAACGCGACGTCGGTCACCGTATAGGGCGTGCGTTGTTCCCGGGTAATACGCTGCAGAACCGCCTCGCACTCAGCTTCCGGCAGCGAAGCCAGCCATAACCGTCCCCCGGCGGTACAGAAGATGGGCACCCGCTCCCCAAGCCGAACCGACGTGGAGTTAAACGGCGTATGCCGGCTGCGGGCGATATAGACCAGCTCATCTTCATCCACCACCCCTACCGAGGCGTGCTCCTCGGTCCGGCTGGCGATGTATTCGACAATCGGCCGCACCATGCGGGGAAACTGCGCCGAATCGACGTAGGCCTGACCAAGCCGCAGCGTCTTCGGGGTAAGCCAGTAATAACGCCCATCGGTTTGCAGATAGCGCTCATACAGCAGCGTCAGCAGAAAACGCCGCGCGGCGCTTTGCGTCAGGCCGCTCATTTTCGCCGCCTGGGCGACGGTGAGTTTTGGGCAGGTTTTGGAAAAAAGCTGGATTAACGCCAGCCCTTTTTGTAAACCGACGATCAGATCGCGTGGATGAATAGTGTTTTGCATATTCGCTCACATTTTTGCAACATCATTATCGATTTCCTGCGATTATCGCAGCGATCGTGCGATTAACAACCGACATGTCCGAATTCTGCGTTGTCGCTCCCAGCTTCCACTGAAATACTTTCACAACATTCATTTAACAAATGAGGTTTGAAATGGTCAGTGGAACTACCCAGGTTGTCGCCGTGATTGGTCATCCGATCGCCCAGGTCAAATCACCGGATAACTTCAACCGCTACTTTGCTGAACAGCACATGGACAGCGTCATGATCCCGGTGGATATCGCCCCGGACGCGGTAGTCGACTACCTCAACGCTCTGCGTGGCTGGCAGAACATGACCGGCGTGCTGGTGACGGTGCCGCATAAGCAGCGCGCCGCCGCGCTGGTCGACGAGCTCACCCCCCGCGCCCGCCGACTCAACGCCATCAATGTGATCCGCAAATTGGCGGATGGCCGTTTGCAGGGCGATATGCTGGACGGCGTCGGCTTTCAACTCGCCGCCGAGGCGCAGGGTTTTCAGCCGGCAGGTAAGCAGGCGCTGCTCTCCGGCTGCGGCGGCGTCGGCAGCGCCATCGCCTGGGGACTGTGCGAGGCGGGGATCCGTCAGCTGGCCCTGCACGATCAAAACCCGACCACCCGGCAACGCCTGCATGACCTTCTGGCTGAGGCCTTCCCGGCGGTACAACTGAGCGCGCTGCCGGACACCCTTCACGGCGTCGATCTATTGGTTAATGGCTCGCCGGCCGGCATGGCCGGATTTGATGAGCTGCCCCTGCCGCAGGCGCTGCTGGATACGCTCGACAGCGCCACCCACGTGGCTGATGTTGTCACCGCCCCGGTGATGACGCCGTTGCTCACTTTCGCCGCCGCCCGCGGCTGCCGGGTGCAGACCGGGCCGGAAATGGCGCTGGCGCAGATGACGCTGATGGGCCAGTTTATCGGCGCCATCCCGCCGGCGCAGGGAGCGGCAGCATGAAGAGCTGGGATGTGATCGTCATCGGCAGCGGCGCCGCTGGCTTTGCCGCCGCGGTCACCGCCAGCTGCAAAGGGCTGTCGGTGCTGATGCTGGAGAAAGCCGGCCAGTTCGGCGGCACCTCGGCTATCTCCGGTGGCGCCGTGTGGCTGCACGATACCGATCAGGCGCGTGCGGCGGGTAAAAGCGGCAGCGCCGAGGCGATGAAAACCTACCTGCGGACCATTATCGGCGAGAGCCAGTACCGTGAAGATCTCGCCGAAGCGTTTGTTAGCGCCGGGCGTGAGGCGCTGGCCTTTCTCGAGCGCGAGGGGGCGGTGAAATATAGCCTGCGCCCGCTCTCCCCTGATTACTATCCGGATGAACCCGGCGCGGTCGACGTCGGTCGTGCGCTGGAGGTGGTGGAGTATGACGGTCGTGAACTGGGGGACGCGTTTCGCGACCTGCGTTCACCGCCGCCGGGGATGTTGCTGTTTGGTGGGATGATGGTCAACCGCGTCGACATTCAACATTTTCTCGACATGCGGCGCTCGCTACGCTCCCTGGCCCATTGCACCCGGCTGCTGCTGCGCTACGCCCGCGACCGGGTGAAGTACCCTCGCGGCACCCGCCTGGCGATGGGCAATGCGCTGATTGCCCGCATGGCGACAACGGCGCTGCGTAAAGGCATGAACCTGCGGCTGAATGTCAATGTTCTGGCGCTGTGCGAAGCGCAAGGCGCGGTCCACGGGGTGGAGATTGAGTATCAGGGGCAAAGAGAGACGCTGCACGCCCGCCGCGGGGTGGTGCTGGCCGCAGGCGGCTTTGCCGCGGGCGCGCTGGCGGCGCGCTATCGGCCACACACCCGCGAACACTTCACCATGTCGCCGCCGGCCAACGATGGCGCCGCGCTGCATCTCGCGGCGGCGCTTAACGCTCGCGAGGGAGCCGATCAGGCCTCCAACTTTTTCTGGGCGCCAGTATCGGTGCTGACCCGGGCCGACGGCAGCGAGGAGCGCTTCCCCCATCTGGTAACCGACCGGGCCAAACCGGGCGTGATTGCCGTCAATCAGCGGGCGGTACGCTTCGTCAACGAGTCTAACTCCTATCACCATTTCGCCAGCGCGATGCAGCGTGCTACGGAAAATGCCCCCTGCTTTTTACTCTGCGACGCCCAGGCGATGAAGCGTTACGGCCTCGGGCTGGCACGCCCGGCGCCGGTCAATAATGACGCCCTGATCGCCGCCGGCTATCTGTACAAAGCCGACACCCTGGAGACGCTGGCGCAACAGCTTGGTCTGGATGCCCAAACGCTGAGCGAGACGGTTGCCCGCTACAACCGCGACGCCGCGCAGGGCGTGGATCGGGAATTTGCTAAAGGCGGCAACAGCTATAACCGGGCGATGGGCGATCCGGGTCATCAGCCTGACGCCTGTAACGCCCCCCTGCTCAGCGCGCCGTTCTATGCCATCAAACTCTATACCGGCGATCTGGGGACGTCGCGGGGCCTGGTCACCACCGCCGATGCACAGGTCGTCAACGTGGAAGGAAAACCCATCGCGGGGCTGTACGCGGTGGGAAATGACATGGATTCGCTGATGGCCGGCACCTACCCGGGTCCCGGCATCACCCTCGGCCCGGGGCTGACGTTTGGCTACCTCGCCGCCTGCCATCTGGCACAACACTCCCCCCACTAATCAGGAAAACATCATGATCTACGAAAAACGCACGTACACCATCAATCCGTTGAAAATGGCCGACTGGCTGGCGCTGTACCAAAGCGATGCCCTGGCGGTGCAGACCGACCATCTCGGCAAACTGATCGGTTTCTTTTTTACCGAGATCGGCGTGGTCAATCAGGTGGTGCACATCTGGGCTTATGAAAGCCTGGACGATCGCCTGGTGCGCCGCGCGCGAATGGCGCAGGACGAACGCTGGCAGACCTTTTCGCGGAAAAATCGCGAACTGGCCGCCGTTGAACGCCTGGAGTCGGTGCTGATGCGCCCCACCGCTTTTTCACCATTGCAGTAAGGAGTCCATCATGAGCAGGCCTGTGAAGATGGATGTGCTGGTGGTCGGCTCCGGCGCGGCGGGACTCTCTGCCGCGGTCACCGCGGCCATGCACGGCGCCAGCGTCATGGTGGCGGAGAAAGCGTCAGTACTCGGCGGGACCAGCGCCTGGTCCGGCGGCTGGCTGTGGATCCCCCGCAACCCGCTGGCGCGGGCGGAGGGCATCGACGAAGCGGCTGACGCCCCGCTGACCTATCTGCAGCATGAGATGGGGGGCGAAGCCGCCGACGTTCGCCTGCAGACCTTCCTGCGCCACGGGCCGGAGATGGTGGATTTTTTTCATCACAGGACGGCAGTGCAGTTTCTCTCAGGCAGTGCCATGCCGGACTTTCACGCGTCGCCGGGTGCGGCGAGCGGTGGGCGGTCGGTCACCGCTCAGCCCTACGATGGCCGTCAGCTCGGCGACTGGCTCCACCGACTGCGTCCGCCGCTGGAGACCATCAGCCTTGCCGGGATGGGCATCGCCGGCGGCGCGGATATGGCGCATTTTTTCAATGCCACCCGCTCGCCGCGCTCCGCGCTGTATGCCGTCCGCCGCCTGCTGCGCCACGGCTGGCAGCGGCTGCGCGCCGGACGAGGGCAGCATCTGGTCAATGGCAATGCGCTGATCGCCCGTCTGCTGCGATCCGCCCTCGACGCCGGAGTGCGTTTTCAGCTCAATGCCCCGGTGGTCCGGCTGCTGCAGGGTCCGCAGGGCGTGTCCGGCGCGGTGCTGCGCAGCGACGGTGGGGAGATTCACGTCGAAGCAGGGGCCGTGGTGCTGGCCTGCGGCGGTTTTCCCCACGATCGGCAGCGGCTGGCGCAGGTGGTGCCCCACGCGGCGGAGGGTTACGGCCATTTTTCCGCCGCACCGCCGGACAATCAGGGCGAGGGGATCAGGCTTGGCGAATCCGTCGGCGGCCAGTTCGACACCCGCCTGCGCCACCCGCTGGCCTGGGCGCCGGTGTCCCGCGTCACCCTGGCCAGCGGCCAGCAGCTGATGTTTCCCCACCTGGTGGAACGCGCCAAGCCCGGGGTGATCGCTGTCCTGCCCAACGGCAAACGCTTTGTTAACGAGGCAGACTCTTATCATGACTTTATCGCCGCCCTGCTGGCGGCCACCCCCGCGGGCGACACGCCGCAGGCCTGGCTGCTGGCCGATCGTCGCGCGCTGCGTCGCTACGGTCTGGGTCATGCCAGACCGTTCCCGTTCACCCCCACCGCCTGGCTGCGTACCGGTTACCTGCTACGGGGAAACACGCTGGGGGAGCTGGCGAAGCAGTGCGCCATCGACGCTTATTCGCTGGCGGAAACCGTTGAACGCTTTAACCACTTCGCCAGCACTGGCGAAGACGTCGATTTTCACCGCGGGGCATCAGCCTATAACCGCGCCCAGGGTGACCATCAGGTGACGCTCGGACCGCTGCGCGAAGGGCCGTTCTACGCGGTGCGCATTCTGCCCGGCTCGCTGGGCACCTTCAGCGGATTGCAAACCGACGAACACGCCCGGGTGCTGGATGGACAGCAGCAGCCGATACCGGGCCTGTTTGCCATCGGCAACGACATGTCGAGCGTGATGCGCGGCTATTACCCCAGCGGAGGGATAACCCTCGGACCCGCCATGACCTTCGGCTATCTGGTGGGTAAAAATCTGGCGGAAAACGCAATAAAAACAAAGCAATAAACGACCAGGGACGGCAATACCCATAACTATCTTCACCTGCAACTGTACCGGAGCCCTTTATGAACATGCGTACCCTATCGCTCGCCGCGCTGACCCTGCTCGATGTCCCTCCCCCCGAACAGGTGCGGATAGCGGCCAGAACCGGTTTTACCCACGTTGGTCTGCGGCTGCTCCCCGCCACACCGGCCGACCCGGACTACGACATGCTGGGTGATACCCCCGCCGTCCGCGCGACGCTGTCTGCGCTGATGGAAACCGGCATCCGCGTCTCAGACGTGGAGATCGTCCGCCTGACCCCCGGGTTTACCCTCGACGATCGGCTGCAGCGGTTTATGGAGACTGCGGCGCGTCTTGGCGCCGGACAGGTGTTAGTCGCCGGCAATGACGACAACCTTCAGCGCAGCGCCGACAACCTGGCTATCCTCGCCGCGGCCGGTCGCCCCTATGGGCTGACCATGAACCTTGAGCCGATGCCCTGGACCCAACTGCGCACTATCGCCGATGCGCAGGCGATGATCGCCGCCAGCGGGCGGGAGGATATCGGCATCCTGGTGGACGCCCTTCATTTCTGGCGCGCGGGAGAATCGCTCGCCGCCCTCTCCAGCCTGCCCGCACATCATCTCAACTATATGCAGCTCTGCGATGGCGCGGCGCAGAGGCCGGAGAGCGAACAGGAACTCATCCGCCAGGCCCGCTCGGCGCGCAACGTGCCAGGGGAAGGCGGTCTGGATCTGCACGGTCTAATGTCGGCCCTGCCGGCAACGCTGCCGGTCTCCCTCGAAGTGCCGCTCGACGGCGAGCAGGGCGCCTTGCCGCCGCTCCAGCGGGCGCAATTACTGTTCAATGCCGCGCAGCCCTACCTGCGCTCCTGCGCATAAGGAATACGCTATGACACAGACTCAACGCCTGGATGTCAGAGAGTTAATAAACCGTAACCCGCTGAGCCGCTTTCAAAAGCAGATCATTTTTCTCGGTTTTTGCGTTATCGCTCTCGATGGTTTTGATATCGCGATCATGGGGTTTATCGCCCCGACGCTAAAGCTGGAATGGGGGGTAAGCAACCACCAGCTAGGCGTGGTGATCAGCGCCGCGCTGATCGGCCTCGCGCTGGGCGCGATTTTCTCTGGCCCGCTCGCCGACTGGCTGGGGCGCAAGAAAATCATTATCAATAGCGTCTTTTTCTTCGGCTTCTGGACCATCGCCACCGCCTTCTCGCACAACATTGAACAGATGATGTTTTTCCGCTTTATGACCGGCCTGGGGTTGGGCGCCGCGATGCCGAACATCGGGACGCTGGTGTCGGAGTACGCCCCGGAACGCCAGCGTTCATTTATTATTACCGTCATCTTTTGCGGCTTCACCTTCGGCGCGGCGGCAGGAGGATTCTCAGCATCGTGGCTGATCCCGCAGTTTGGCTGGCACTCGCTGATGGCGCTCGGCGGCATTCTGCCGCTGCTGTTTGCCCCGCTGCTTATCTGGCTGCTGCCGGAGTCGGTTCGTTTTCTGGTGATCAAACAAGCGCCCGCCGCACGCATTCGCGCCATTCTTAACCGTCTCTATCCCGGACAAATCAGCGACAACGTGACGTTTACCCTGCCGGCGCAGCCGGCGGCCGGCAACGCGATGCGCATTGTGCTCTCCCGCCAGTACGGCTTCGGCTCACTGATGCTATGGCTGGTCTACTTTATGGGGCTGTTCCTGGTCTATATCCTCGGTAGCTGGCTGCCAACGCTGGTTAAAGCGGTGGGAATGACCGTTAGCCAGGCGGCCATCATGACAGCGATCTACCAGGCGGGCGGCACCCTCGGCTCGCTGTTTGCCGGCTGGCTGATGGACAGGATCAACCCTCATCGCGCGCTGGGGATGATCTACGCCGTTGGCGGCCTGTTCACCATGGCGATGGGCTACGCCGCGGGCAGCTTTGCCTTGCTCTGTATGCTGGCGTTTATCAGCGGCGCCTGTCTGAACGGCGCTAATACCGGTATGAACGCCCTCTCCGCCCGCTACTATCCTACGCAGGCGCGGGCGACGGGATCCAGCTGGATGCATGGCGTCGGGCGCATCGGCGCCATTCTCAGCGCCTTTGCCGGTGCCGAGATGATGGCGCTCAACCTGCCCTTTGAAAGCGTCTTTTTGATCCTCGGTATCCCGGCAGCCCTCACCGTCGCAGGTCTGGCGGCGAAAGGCATCTTTGCGGCCGGTAATCCTCCCGCCGCTTTACCTTCCCCCGCGTCTGTGCGCGGAGCGTCATAGCGGCATCGGCTCCCCGGTGCAATCGGCGGATTGCACCGGCTCAGCGGCTAAAAAGAAAATTTATTTCATATTTGGTCGGAACGAAAAACACCCGCAAGAATCTGCTCTGCTCCGGGAGGCGATAAGCCCTCGCTCATCTTTTCAACGCAGCCCAAAAGAAACTTTCGCTAATTCGATCCCCCTCGCATATATGGAAAATAAATTCCACAATGCAATTGAAACAGAACAAACATTTCCTTAAGTTAAGGTCAGTCTATCCGGATGCGCGTTGCCGCAGGCGTCGGCATTGAGCGCCTCAGAGTGCGAATGATTTCAAAAAGGAGAGCACCATGTTAAACGGCCTGAAACCCTTATCCCGCTCCCTGCGTTGGGGCATGGTCGGCGGCGGGGGAACCAGTCAAATCGGCTACAGCCACCGCTGTGCGGCGCTGCGTGACAATGTTTATACCCTGCTGGCCGGCGCGCTTGACGTCGATGCCGAGCGCGGACGCGCGTTCGGCGAGCAACTGGGCATCGCGCCGGAGCGCTGCTACGCCGACTACCAGACCCTGTTTCGTGAAGAGGCGCAGCGCCCTGACGGCATCGAGGTCGTCTCGGTCACCACCCCGAACAATACCCATTTCGCCATCACCAAAGCGGCGCTGGAAGCGGGCCTCCACGTCATCTGTGAAAAGCCCCTCTGCTTTAGCGCCGAAGAAGCACGCGAGCTGGTGGACCTGAGCAAAAAACAGAACAAAATCGTCGGCGTCACCTACGGCTATGCCGGCTATCAGATGATCCAGCAGGCGCGGCAGATGATTGCCGATGGACTGCTCGGCGAGATCCGCATCGTCAATATGCAGTTCGCCCACGGCTTTCATAACCAGGCCGTCGAGCTGCAGGCTGAATCCACCCGCTGGCGCGTGACGCCGAAGTTTGCCGGGCCCAGCTATGTGTTGGGCGATCTGGCCACCCATCCGCTGTTTGTCGCCGAAACCATGGCGCCGCAGCTCAATATCAAACGGCTGATGTGCTCCCGCCAGAGCTTTGTCCCCTCCCGCGCGCCGCTGGAAGATAACGCCTTTGTCCTGATGGAATATGACAACGGCGCGGTTGGCTCGATGTGGACCAGCGCGGTCAACAGCGGCGCCATGCACTCGCAAAAAGTGCGTATCGTCGGCGAAAAAGCGAGTATCGAATGGTGGGATGAGCATCCTAACCAGCTCAGCTATGAGGTGCAGGGCGAGCCGGCGCGCATTCTGGAGCGCGGGATGCCCTACCTGTCGCCGAACGCGCTGGCGGATGACCGCATCGGCGGCGGCCATCCGGAAGGGCTATTCGAAGCCTGGGCCAACCTCTATCGCCGCTATGCGCAGGCGATTGACGCCACGGACCGTGACGATCGCGCTTTCCTGCAAGACTTCTGGTATCCGGACGTTGAAGCCGGGCTGCACGGCGTCTATTGGGTCGAACAGTGCGTCAAATCGGCTGACGCTGGCAGCCAGTGGGTTGACTTTACTTTACCTTAATTTTTCCCCTCGCCAGTGGAGTCCCCCTCCACTGGTTTATTGATTTTTACCAACTTGTCTCATCGCGCAACAGCCCCGTAATATCTGTTAAACAAACATTTATTTACGCTTCTTACCCCCCGCCGCTACACTAGGCGCAGTTTTTATATTGAGGTGGTAATGAACGATAACAAAATGACGCCAGGGGAACTGCGCGCGACCTGGGGTTTGGGGACGGTATTCTCCCTGCGCATGCTTGGCATGTTTATGGTCCTGCCGGTTCTGACCACGTATGGCATGGCGTTGCAGGGCGCCAGTGAAGCGCTGATTGGCCTGGCGATCGGTATCTACGGCCTGGCGCAGGCGATTTTCCAAATCCCCTTCGGACTGTTATCTGACCGTATTGGCCGTAAGCCGCTGATCGTCGGCGGCCTGCTCATCTTTGTACTCGGCAGCGTCATCGCCGCGCTCACCGACTCTATCTGGGGCATCATTCTTGGCCGCGCCCTGCAGGGCTCCGGCGCCATCGCCGCCGCGGTCATGGCTTTGCTATCCGATCTCACTCGCGAACAGAACCGCACCAAAGCGATGGCCTTTATCGGCGTCAGCTTTGGCGTCACCTTCGCCATCGCCATGGTGCTGGGGCCGATTGTCACCCACCAGCTGGGTCTGCACGCGCTGTTCTGGATGATCGCCATTCTGGCGACCATCGGCATCCTGCTCACCCTGTGGGTGGTGCCCAACAGCCATAACCACGTGCTCAACCGCGAATCCGGGATGGTGAAGGGCTGCTTTAGCAAAGTACTGGTGGAACCACGCCTGCTGAAGCTCAACTTTGGCATCATGTGCCTGCACATCATGCTGATGTCGACCTTTGTCGCGCTGCCCGGCCAACTGGAGGCTGCTGGCTTTCCGGCCGCCGAGCACTGGAAGATTTACCTGGTCACCATGGTTATCTCGTTCATCTCGGTGGTGCCGTTTATCATCTATGCCGAAGTGAAGCGCAAAATGAAGCGCGTCTTCCTGCTCTGCGTCGCCATCCTGCTGATTGCGGAAATTGTCCTCTGGGGCGCTGGAGGCTACTTCTGGGAACTGGTGGCGGGCGTCCAGCTCTTCTTCCTGGCGTTTAACCTGCTGGAAGCGCTGCTGCCATCGTTAATTAGCAAGGAGTCGCCGGCGGGCTATAAAGGCACCGCAATGGGCGTCTACTCCACCAGCCAGTTCCTCGGCGTGGCGATTGGCGGCGCGCTTGGCGGCTGGGTCGATGGTTTCTTTGATTCGCAAACCGTGTTCTTGCTGGGCGCCCTGCTGGCAATGCTGTGGCTGCTGGTGGCCAGTACCATGAGCGAGCCGCCGTACGTCAGCAGCCTGCGGGTGGAGGTGCCGGATGGCGTGGTGGTCGACAGCGCGCTACAGACGCGTCTGCTGAACGCCAACGGGGTTCATCAGGCGCTGGTGGTACCTGAGGAGCGCTCGGTGTATATCAAAATCGACAGCAAGGTCACCAACCGCTTCGAGATCGAGCAGCTCATCAAAGGGGTATAAAAAAACCGGGGAATTCCCCGCTTTTTGCTGTCTGCCGCCGCGTTAGTCGCGGAAGTTTTTGAACTGGAACGGCTGCCCCAGATCGCCGCCGCGCACCAGCGCCATCACCGACTGCAGATCGTCGCGGGACTTACCGGTCACGCGGATCTCTTCGCCCTGAATCTGCGCCTGCACTTTCAGCTTGCTGTCTTTGATCAGTTTGACGATCTTCTTCTGCACCGCGCTTTCAATGCCCTGCTTCAGCTTCGCTTCAACAAACCAGGTTTTACCGCTGTGCACGATATCTTCCGGCACGTCGAGGGAGGTACCTTCAATGCCGCGCTTAAGCAGCTTAGCGCGCAGGATATCCAGCAGCTGGTTCACCTGGAAGTCAGACTCACTCAGCACCTTAATGGTTTTGTTGGCGTCGTTTAATTCAAAAGTGGCTTCAACGCCACGAAAATCAAAACGCGACTCGACTTCGCGGCTCGCGTTGTCCACCGCGTTACGGGCTTCCTGAAGATCAACTTCAGAGACAATATCGAAAGATGGCATCTTTTCCTCTCCTTCCGTTTCTTTTGCGTTGCATAATACCTGCAACGCGGCATAACTCAACTTGTTATCCCGGAAGCTTAGCTGATTACGCAACGCTCGCGCTATTTCCCCGTGCTGCCCGACGACGCCGAATCCCCCTTTCCGTCCGACAATGCGAAAAGCGACGAGATAGACTTTAGCCATCAGCGCCTGGGGTAGTGGCAGATGAGGAGGAACAATGAAAGTAACCGTACTGGGATGCGGTGCACTGGGACAACTATGGCTGACCGCGTTGTGCAAACAGGGACATGAAGTCCAGGGCTGGCTACGCGTACCGCAGCCATTCTGTAGCGTCAATGTCATTGAAACCGACGGCTCGGTGTTCAACGAGTCACTGACGGCCAACGACCCCGATTTTCTCGCCAGCAGCGAGCTGCTGATCGTCACCTTAAAGGCCTGGCAGGTGTCGAATGCGGTGAAGCACCTGGCCGGGATCCTGCCGGTCACTACGCCAATTGTGCTGGTGCATAACGGCATGGGCACCGTCGAGGAGCTGCGCGGCGTGAAACAGCCTTTGCTGCTGGCCTCCACCACCCAGGCAGCGCGTCGCGACGGGAATGTGATCATCCACGTCGCCCAGGGCACCACCCATATCGGTCCGGCGAAAAGCTACGAGGAGGACTACAGCTATCTCGCGGAAGTCCTGCAAAGCGTACTGCCGGATGTCGCCTGGCACAACCATATCTACTCGGCCACCTGGCGCAAGCTGGCGGTAAACTGCGTCATTAATCCTCTGACCGCCCTCAAAGGATGTAAAAACGGCGATTTGCGCCACTATCCGCAGGAGGTTGCCGCCATTTGCCAGGAAGTGGCGGCGGTGATGGAGCGCGAAGGTATTCATACCTCGGCGGAAAACCTGCTATTTTATGTCGAACAGGTGATTGAAAGTACGGCAGAAAATATCTCATCCATGCTGCAGGACATCCGCGCCCAGCGGCACACGGAGATCGACTATATCACCGGTTTTCTGCTCAACCGCGCCCGCGCCCACGGCGTTGCCGTACCGGAAAACGCCCGCTTATTTGAATTGATCAAGCGTAAGGAGAATGAATATGAGCGCGTCGGCACTGATTTGCCTCGCCCCTGGTAGCGAAGAGACCGAAGCGGTCACCACTATCGATCTGCTGGTCCGCGGCGGAGTGAAGGTAACCACCGCCAGCGTCGCCAGCGACGGCGGCCTGACCATCGTCTGCTCGCGCGGCGTCAAACTGCTGGCGGATGCGCCGCTGGTCGAGGTGGCCGATGGTGATTTCGATATCATCGTCCTCCCGGGCGGCATCAAGGGCGCAGAGTGCTTCCGCGACAGCCCGCTGTTGGTGGAAACCGTCCGACAGTTCCACCTCTCAGGCCGCATTGTGGCCGCCATCTGCGCCGCCCCGGCGACCGTGCTGGTGCCCCATCAGCTGTTCCCAATCGGTAACATGACCGGTTTTCCGGCGCTGAAGGAACATATCCCCGCCGATCAGTGGCAGGATAAACGGGTGGTCTGGGATCCACGGGTGAATCTGTTAACCAGCCAGGGACCGGGGACATCGATTGATTTCGCCCTGAAAATGATTGACCTGTTGGTGGGTCGCGAGAAAGCGTATGAGGTCGCCTCGCAGCTGGTAATGGCCGCCGGCATCTATAATTACTACGAAGCCTGATAGCCGGTCCGCGCCGCGGACTGGCTCCCCTTTTCCTGAGGAGTCGTAGCATGTCCCGTAGCGCATCCGATTCTCGCGATCTTGTCATCAGCCGCCTGCTCAGCGCGCCAGCCTCTGCCCTGTGGCGCGCGTGGGCCGACCCGGCATTACTCAAAACCTGGTGGTGCCCGAAGCCCTGGTCTACTGAGGTGCTGGCCTTTGATTTTCGCTCTGGCGGGGCTTTTCACACCGTGATGCACGGCCCTGACGGTGAACGCAGCGATAACCCTGGCTGTTTTCTTGCGGTCATCCCGCAACAAAAAATCGTCATGACCTCGATGCTGACGGCGGATTATCGTCCTGCCGTGTCCCCTTTTGCCATGACGGCCATCATCACCTTTGCCGACGAAAAAGACGGATGTCGCTATACGGCCACGGTGCTGCATGCGGATGATGAAACTCGCGAGCAGCATGAGCAGATGGGATTTTTTGAGGGCTGGAATATCGTCATCGATCAGCTGAATGACCTGGCGATGACCCTGCGCTAATGCGCTGGCCCGGAGATGACAAAAGGCCTTCCATCGGGGAAGGCCTTTTTCAATATGGATGGCAACCCGTTACGGGCGATAAACTTTCACGTTGCTGAAGCCCTGCTCGCGCAGATAGAGCGCCTGCAGACGGCTCATCACCCCGCGCTCGCACCACAGCAGCCAGGTTTTGCTCTGATCAAGATCGCCAAATTTGGTGCTCAGCTTGTAGAACGGCAGCGAAACGACCTCAACGCCCTCGACCTTCAGCGGCTTGTCTTCCTGCTCGTCAATGGAGCGGATGTCGAGGATCGCGTCGTTAGCGCCAAAGCCGGTCACGGTTTCCACTTCAACCACGGCGGCTTCCGTCTGCTGGGCAATATCGCGAATGTCGATATTGCTCGCCTCTTCCACCACTTTATCGAGGATGCTGAAATCGAAGTGTTCTTCTTCCGCTTCAATCTTCGCCTTCACCGCCTTCACGGTCGGGCTCTTCGAGATCACGCCGCAGTATTCCGGCATGGTGCGGGCGAAATCTTCCGTGCCGATCTCACGCGCCAGGTCGATGATGTGCTCTTTATCGTGCGAAATCAGCGGACGCAGGATCAGAGTATCGGAAACGTTGTCGATCAGGCGCAGGTTAGTGAGGGTCTGACTGGAAACCTGGCCCAGCGCTTCGCCGGTGACCAGCGCCTGCACGCCGTAGCGTTCCGCGACTTTTGACGCGGCGCGGACCATCATGCGCTTGAGCACGACACCCATCTGACCATCGTCCACTTTTTCAAGGATTTCACCGACCACGGGCTCAAAGTTAATCGCCACAAAGCGAACGCGGTGCGAGCTGCCGAAGCGGTTCCACAGGTAATGCGCGACCTGGCGAACGCCAATCTCGTGGGCGGCGCCGCCAAGGTTAAAGAAGCAGTAGTGCACGCGGCAGCCGCGGCGCATCAGCATATAGCTGGAAACGCCGGAGTCAAAGCCGCCGGAGATCAGCGACAGCACATCTTCCTGGGTGCCGATCGGGAAGCCGCCGATGCCTTCATAGCGGCCTTTCACCAGCAGCAGGCGATCGTTTTCAATCTCGAGATTGACGGTGACGTCCGGGTCGGTCAGCTTCACGCGCGCCGTTTCAATATGCTGATTCAGACCGCCGCCGACGTAGCGTTCCACCTCAATGGAGGTGAATTCATGTTTGCCGCGACGCTTCACACGCACGCAGAAGGTCTTGCCTTCCAGCGCCTCGCGCCACAGCGGCAGCGTCTTTTCAAAAATATCGTGCAGCGAGGTGAACGGTACGTCTTCGACTTCCAGAATATGGTGGATGCCGGGGATACGGGTCAGCGCATCGCGAATAGCCGGGCGCTGATTTTCATCTTTCGCGCGAACTTCGATATGATCCCAATGACGGACGACGGCCAGCGTCTCGTCATAGTTTTTGAGAACGTTACGAATGTTCCCGGTTAAGATTTTAATGAAGCGCAACCGCACAGATTGGCTTTTGATGGTGATTTCCGGGAACAATTTAATGATAAACTTCATGGCGACAATAGTTCGTTGGCAAGCCCGACGGGGCTATAAGCAAAAGTTGTAAAGCAGCGCACACCGGTGCCTGCATCCTGGGCGCGGAGTATATCACCATTGCGCGTTATTTGCTTACACGCGTGACTTCGTTACCATACCCGGTATTGCCGTCGCGACATAACAAGAGTCTACATTCACTATGCCAAAGAAAAATGAGGCCCCGGCCAGCTTTGAAACTGCTCTGGGCGAACTGGAGCAGATCGTTAACCGTCTGGAAAGCGGCGATTTGCCGTTAGAGGAAGCGCTAAGCGAATTTGAGCGCGGCGTACAGCTGGCGCGCCAGGGGCAAAGTCAGCTGCAGAAGGCCGAACAGCGCGTGCAGATCCTGCTGGCGGATAGTGAAGATTCCCCGACCACGCCTTTTACGCCGGACGCTGAATAAAATGGATTTCCCGCAACAATTGCAGGCCTGTGTGGAACAGGCTAATGGGGCATTGCGCCGTTTTATCGCGCCGCAGCCCTTTCAGAACACTCCGCTGGTGGAAGCGATGCATTATGGCGCACTCTTAGGCGGTAAACGCCTGCGCCCCTTCCTTGTCTATGCCACCGGCGCGATGTTCGGCGTCAGCCGCACCACGCTCGATGCCCCCGCCGCGGCGGTCGAATGTATTCATGCTTATTCCCTGATGCATGATGATTTGCCGGCGATGGATGATGACGATCTGCGTCGCGGACTGCCGACTTGTCATATTAAATTTGGCGAAGCCAACGCAATTCTTGCGGGAGATGCCCTGCAAACGCTGGCGTTCTCTATACTGAGTGATGCGCCGATGGCCGACGTCTCTGATCGGGACCGGCTGGCGATGGTCTCCGAACTGGCGCAGGCCAGCGGCGTGGCGGGTATGTGCGGCGGCCAGGCGCTGGATCTGGAGGCGGAAGGACAGCAGGTGGATCTGCAGGCGCTGGAGCGTATCCATCGCCACAAAACGGGGGCGTTGATCCGCGCCGCCGTCCGGATGGGGGCGCTGAGCGCCGGCGAACGCGGCCGCGCTGCCCTGCCCGCGCTGGATCGCTATGCGGAAAATATCGGTCTTGCCTTCCAGGTCCAGGATGACATTCTCGACGTGGTAGGGGATACTGCGACCCTTGGCAAACGTCAGGGTGCCGACCAGCAATTGGGTAAAAGCACCTATCCCGCCCTCCTGGGTCTTGAGCAAGCCCGGAAGAAAGCGCACGACCTGATCGCTGATGCCCGCCGGTCGTTAGATGAGCTGGCCGCACAATCTCTGGATACTTCGGCACTGGAAGCGCTCGCGAATTACATTATTCAGCGCGATAAATAAACAATAAATGAGTCTCTGATGAGTTTTGATATTGCCAAATACCCGACCCTGGCGCTGGTAGATTCCACCCAGGAGTTGCGCCTGTTGCCAAAAGAGAGCCTGCCGAAGCTGTGTGATGAGCTGCGGCGCTATCTGCTGGACAGCGTCAGCCGCTCCAGCGGTCACTTTGCCTCTGGCCTCGGCACGGTGGAACTGACCGTGGCGCTGCACTACGTGTATAACACGCCGTTCGATCGCCTGATCTGGGACGTCGGCCATCAGGCCTACCCGCATAAAATTCTGACCGGCCGCCGGGACAAAATCGGCACCATTCGCCAGAAAGGCGGCCTGCACCCCTTCCCGTGGCGCGGTGAAAGCGAGTATGACGTGCTGAGCGTCGGCCACTCCTCGACCTCCATTTCAGCCGGTATCGGGGTGGCTATCGCCGCCGCGAAAGAGGATAAGCAGCGGCGCGCAGTGTGCGTGATTGGCGACGGGGCGATCACCGCCGGCATGGCGTTTGAAGCGATGAACCACGCCGGGGATATCAAACCCGACCTGCTGGTGGTGCTGAATGACAATGAAATGTCGATTTCCGAGAACGTTGGCGCGCTGAACAATCATCTGGCGCAGCTGCTCTCCGGCAAGCTCTACTCCACCCTGCGCGAAGGGGGTAAAAAGGTCTTCTCCGGGGTGCCGCCGATTAAAGAGCTGCTTAAACGAACCGAAGAACATATCAAAGGGATGGTGGTGCCGGGCACGCTGTTTGAAGAGCTGGGCTTTAACTACATCGGGCCGGTCGATGGCCACGATGTGCTCGGTCTGGTCAGCACGCTGAAGAACATGCGCGACCTGAAAGGCCCGCAGTTCCTGCATATTATGACCAAAAAGGGCCGCGGCTATGAGCCTGCCGAGAAAGACCCGATCACCTTCCATGCGGTGCCAAAATTCGACCATACCAGCGGCGTACTGCCCAAAAGCAGCGGCGGTCTCCCTTCCTACTCGAAAATCTTCGGCGACTGGCTGTGCGAAACGGCGGCCAAAGACAGCAAGCTGATGGCGATCACGCCGGCGATGCGCGAAGGTTCAGGGATGGTGGAGTTTTCGAAGAAATTCCCCGATCAGTACTTTGACGTCGCCATCGCCGAGCAGCATGCGGTCACCTTCGCCGCCGGGCTGGCGATTGGCGACTACAAGCCGGTGGTGGCGATCTACTCCACCTTCCTGCAGCGAGCCTACGATCAGGTGATCCACGATGTGGCTATCCAGAAGCTGCCGGTGCTGTTTGCTATCGACCGCGCCGGGATTGTCGGCGCAGACGGCCAGACGCATCAGGGAGCGTTCGATCTCTCCTTCCTGCGCTGTATTCCGGATATGGTGGTGATGACCCCGAGCGATGAAAATGAATGTCGCCAGATGCTGCATACCGGCTACCATTACAGCGACGGCCCCTGCGCCGTGCGCTATCCGCGCGGTAGCGGCACCGGCGCGACGCTCGAGCCGCTGGCATCGCTGCCGATCGGCAAAGGGATGGTGAAACGTCAGGGCGAGAAAATAGCGATCCTCAACTTTGGCACCCTGCTGCCGGAAGCCGCGGCGGTAGCGGATAAACTCAACGCGACCCTCGTGGATATGCGCTTTGTGAAGCCGCTGGATACGGCGCTGATCCTGCAGCTGGCCGGCGAACACGACGCGCTGGTGACGCTGGAAGAGAACGCCATCATGGGCGGCGCCGGCAGCGGCGTGAACGAAGTGCTGATGGCCCATCGCCGGGCGGTACCGGTGCTCAATATTGGCCTGCCGGATTATTTTATTCCTCAGGGCACTCAGGAAGAGATCCGCGCCGACCTCGGCCTTGATGCCGCCGGTATTGAAGCCAAAATCCGCGACTGGCTGGCATAATTGCCCCTTCCGCTCCTGCTATGCTTAAGGGATACCCTTGATGAATAGCAGGAGCGCACTATGCACTATATCCTCCTCGGTGATACTGCCTTACGGGTTTCCCGACTCTGCCTCGGCTGCATGACCTTCGGCGAGCCGGACCGCGGCAGACACGCCTGGACGCTTCCGGAAGAGAGCAGCCGCCCGCTTATCCAGCACGCTATTGAAGGCGGCATCAACTTCTTCGATACCGCAAACAGCTACTCCGACGGCAGCAGTGAAGAGATCGTTGGCCGCGCCCTGCGCGACTTTGCCCGCCGTGATGAGGTGGTTGTCGCCACCAAAGTGTATCACCAGGTCGGCGATCTGGCGGAAGGGCTTTCCCGGGCGCAGATCCTGCGCTCCATCGACGACAGCCTGCGCCGTCTTGGGATGGACTATGTCGACCTGCTGCAGATCCACCGCTGGGACTATACCACCCCGATTGAAGAGACCCTCGAAGCGCTGGACGAGGTGGTGAAAGCCGGCAAAGCGCGCTATATCGGCGCCTCGTCCATGCATGCCCGACAATTTGCCCAGGCGCTGACGCTCCAGCAGCAGAACGGCTGGGCGCGCTTTGTCACCATGCAGGATCACTACAATCTGATTTACCGGGAAGAAGAGAATGAGATGCTGCCACTGTGTCAGCACAACGGCGTGGCGGTGATCCCGTGGAGCCCGCTGGCGCGCGGCAGACTGACCCGCCCCTGGGGAGAGACCACCGCCCGGCTGGTTTCGGATGAGTTCGGCAAAACGCTGTACAGCGCCAGCGAAGAAAACGACGCGCAGATCGCCGGGAATCTCGCGGACGTGGCGGAAGAACTCGACGCCAGCCGCGCCCAGGTCGCCCTCGCCTGGCTGTTAAGTAAACCTGGCGTTGCCGCGCCGATTATCGGTCCCTCGCGTCAGGAACAGCTCGACGACCTGCTGCAGGCGGTGGATTTGACGCTTTCTCCGGAACAGATCGACAAGCTGGAGGCGCCGTATCAGCCGCATCCGGTGGTGGGATTTAAGTAACAGGTGTGGTCTCCCCGGCAGCATGATGCTACCGGGGAGAGACGATTAAAGCAGACCGATGGGCCAGTGATGGCCAATGACATACAGCACGCCGGCCGAGATCACGCCGGCGACGATATCGTCGACCATAATCCCCATTCCGCCGTGGATATTGCGGTCAAACCAGCGAATCGGCCACGGCTTCCACATATCGAAGATACGGAAAATCACGAAGCCAGCGGCCACCCACTGCCAATCCAGGGTCGGCAACGCCATCAGGGTGATCCACATCCCGACAAACTCATCCCAGACTATACTGCCGTGGTCATGGGTGCCCATATCTTTGGCCGTGCGATGGCACAGATAGACGCCAATACAGATGCTCATCATCACCACCAGCGAGTAGAGCTGCCAGGGGAGAAAGGTCATCAGATACCAGAACGGGATCGCCGCCAGCGACCCCATCGTCCCCGGTACCACCGGGCTTAAGCCGCTGCCAAAGCCAGTCGCCAGCAGATGCCACGGGTTACGCATGCTCAGGCGGCGTAACGCCTCGTCTCGACTACGCAAAGTGATCGTATCCCTTTAAATCAAGCGCGACCGGCTTACCATCGCGGATAAATTGCAGCCCTTCGCTCTCCGGCGCAATCTGTCCGATACAGGTAAAACGCGCGCCAAGATGGCCAAGGGCCACGTCCAGCGCCCCGCGGTTCAGCTCCGGTACGGTAAAGCACAGTTCGTAATCTTCCCCGCCAGCGAGCGCCCAGCGCAGCGCCTGCTCGAGCTCCACCTGGCGCAGTATCGCGTCGGAATACGGCATGGCATCGAGATCGATGCGCGCGCCGCAGCCGCTGGCTTTAAGAATATGGCCCAGATCGGAGATCAGGCCGTCGGAAAGATCGATAGCCGATGTCGCCAGGTCACGCAGCGCCTGGCCCTGCAGCACGCGCGGCATCGGGCGCAGATGACGAGCCAGCAGGTAGTCGGCGTCAGACGGTTCATCCACCGTCAGCCGGTTCTGCAGCACCGCCAGGCCGGCGGCGCTGTCTCCCGGGGTGCCGGTGACATAGATCCAGTCTCCTGGCTTCGCGCCAGCGCGTTTCATGGCGCGCCCTGGCGGCACAAAGCCGTGAATACCCAGCGTCATGGCGAGCGGGCCACGGGTGGTATCACCGCCAATCAGCTGCATATCGTAATAGTCCAGCTGGACAAACAGGCTGTCGCTAAAGGCTTCCAGCCAGGTTTCATCCACCTCTGGCAAAGTCAGCGCCAGCGTGAGCCACGCCGGTTCCGCGCCCATCGCCGCGAGGTCGCTCAGGTTCACCGCCAGCGCTTTATAAGCGAGGTCGGCAGGGTCGATATCGGGTAAGAAGTGATTGCCCGCCACCAGGGTGTCGGTGCTGATTGCCAGCGTTTTTTTCTCGGGGATATTCAGGAGCGCGCAGTCATCGCCGATGCCGGTTTCAACATCAAGGCGGGCGCTTTTAACGCGATCAAAATAACGGGCAATCAGGGAAAATTCGCCGCATGCCATACGTTATGCCTCAGCAAAGAAAAAAATAAGGCCGGGTTCGCGGGATCAGATCCTGCAAAGCCCGGCCTGGCGTTTACTTTTTGCGGGGACGAATTACCGGAGCCGCTTTGTCCAGCACGCCGTTGACGAACTTATGGCTATCTTCAGCGCCGAAGGTTTTCGCCAGTTCGATAGCTTCATTGATGGCCACTTTATACGGTACGTCATCACGTTTGGACAGCTCAAACAGCGCGATACGCAGCACCGCTTTTTCCACCTGGCCCAGCTCTTCCAGCTGACGGGACAGGTAGGGCTTCATCAGGCCGTCGAGGTACGCGCTGTTAGTCGCCACTCCGGACAGCAGTTCACGGAAATACAGAACATCTACATCTTTTACGTCCTGTTCCGCCAGGAACTGGTATTCGACATCAGCGATGTCGTTGTGGGACAACTGCCAGGAGTAGAGCGCCTGGACGGCACACTCACGGGCGCGGCGACGAGCAGCAGGTTTCACGGAATTCCCCTTACAAAAATCAGGCCTTGATGGCTTTCAATACGTTAATCATTTCCAGCGCGGTCAGCGCAGCTTCTGCGCCTTTGTTACCGGCTTTGGTGCCAGCGCGCTCGATGGCTTGTTCAATACTTTCAGTGGTCAGAACACCAAAGGCTACCGGGATTTCGCTGTCCTGAGCGACATGCGCCAGGCCATTGCTGGCACCGCCAGCCACATATTCAAAGTGGGCAGTACCGCCGCGGATCACCGTACCCAGCGCGATCACCGCGTCATATTTACCGGTTTTCGCCAGTGCGCCAGCCGCCAGCGGCAGCTCATACGCGCCTGGAACCCAAACAACGGTGATGTTTTCATCTTTTACCTGACCAATGCGTTTCAGGGCGTCAATCGCACCTTCCAGCAGGCTGTCATTGATAAAGTTGTTGAAACGCGCAATGGTGATGGCGACGCGAGCGTCCGGGGTAGCAACGTTAGCTTCAATAATGTTCATACTCTTCCTTCGGGTTCATGTGCCCCGCAAGGGGGGCGGATTTTATCATATTATTCTGAGCGCTGCTTCCTAATAATCAGGAAAGCCTCACGCAGTGGTTAAATGCAGGCAGACATCCGGGCCAACCTGACGTATCTCATTGAATTTGAAATGGGGTGCCTGGCTCAGTTCTTCAAGCCCCGGCAGCGCGCATAATCCACGCGCCGCATTGCCTAACAGTTTAGGCGCAATATAGACGATAAGCTCGTCGACAAGGCCAGCCTGCAGCAGCGCCCCGGCGAGCGTCGCTCCCGCCTCCACCCAGACGCTGTTCACCTGCTGTTTGCCAAGCAGCATCATCAGCAACACCAGATCGAGATGGCCGTTATATTCCGGCACCAGCAGCGTACGAACGCTTTCCGGCCACTGGCGCTCATCCGCACGCAGGCGGGCAAACAGCGTTTCTCCTGCCTGCTGCACAATACGGTGCTCAGGCGTGACGCGGTTCTGACTGTCGATGACGACGCGCAGCGGTTGGCGCAAATTCTCTTCGGGATACAGCGCCTGAGTATCCGCGCTCAGCTCCTGCCAGCGCACGGTCAGCGCAGGATCGTCCGCCAGCACGGTGGCGCTGCTGGTGAGGATGGCATGACTTTGGGCGCGCAGACGCTGCACGTCGCGTCGCGCCTGCGGGGAGGTGATCCACTGGCTTTCACCGCTGGCCATCGCCGTGCGGCCGTCCAGCGAGGCGCCCAGCTTCAGCTGCACCCAGGGAAAACCGGTGCGCATCCGCTTCAGGAAGCCCTTATTCAGCGCTTCCGCTTCGTTCATCATCAGCCCGTGGCTGACGTCAATACCGGCCTGCTGCAGACGATACAGACCGCGCCCCGCCACCTGCGGGTTTGGGTCTTGCATCGCAGCGACCACGCGGCTAACGCCGGCGGCGATCAGCGCATCGCAGCACGGCGGCGTACGGCCATGGTGGCTGCAGGGCTCAAGGGTGACGTAGGCGGTGGCGCCCTGCGCCTTTTCGCCGGCCATGCGGAGCGCGTGCACTTCGGCGTGCGGCTCACCGGCGCGATAGTGAAAGCCCTCGCCGACGATCTCGCCGTCTTTCACAATGACGCAGCCAACGTTAGGGTTAGGATGGGTGGTAAAGCGTCCGCGCGCGGCAAGCTTCAGCGCTCGCGCCATGTACATTTCGTCCTGCATGGCTTAGTCCTGTAAGCGGGCGATCTCTTCGCCGAATTCTTTGATGTCTTCGAAGCTGCGATAGACCGACGCAAAGCGAATATAGGCGACTTTATCCAGCTTTTTCAGCTGCTCCATCACCAGATTGCCAATCATTTTGCTGGCCACTTCGCGCTCGCCGGTGCCGCGCAGATGGGTTTTGATATGGTTGACCGCCATTTCCACGTCATCGGCGCTAACCGGACGTTTCTCCAGCGCTTTCAGCATCCCGCTGCGCAGCTTGTCTTCGTTGAAGGGTTCACGCACATCGTTACTCTTCACCACCCGGGGCATCACCAGCTCCGCCACTTCGAAGGTGGTAAAGCGTTCATTACAGACCAGGCACTGCCGACGGCGACGCACGGAAGAGCCTTCCCCCACCAGACGAGAGTCGATCACTTTGGTATCCACGGCGAAACAGAAAGGGCAATGCATAGCGCGTCCTGACAGGTAGTTAAACTGAAGGGTAGTTTACCGCGAAGTGACCTGACTACAAAGAAAGAGCTTTTGAGACAAAGGATCTATGAGAGAGGCAGGCGGTTTGGCTACCATTAAGCATCCTCTGCAAACGGAATCCTGACCATGACAAGACGTTACCTGAAACTCGCCATCGCGGGCAGCCTGTTTACCCTGACCGCCTGCGCCCAGCAAAGCGAAATCCGCCAGATGCACCAGAGCGTGAGTACCCTGAGCCAGGAGATGACCCAGCTCAATCAGCAAACGATCAAAATCACCCAACAAAACGCGCTGAACGCCAAATCCACCCGCGGCGTCTATCTGCTGCCGGAGGCCAAAACCCCGGCGCGGCTGGAGAGCCAGATCGGCACCCTGCGCATGTCGGTGGGCAGCATTACGCCGGACGGCGACGGGTCACGCCTGACTTTACGCATTCAGGGTGAATCCAACGATCCGCTGCCGGCCTTTACCGCCACCGTCGCCTCCGGGCAGATCACCGGCACCACCCACAGCTATCAGGAAGTCAATGTTCAGGATCAGCTGATTAGCGCCCCGGCCAGCATCCTCGCCCCCAGCGATGTGGATATCCCGTTGCGTCTGAACGTGACGCCCGACAAAGTCGGTTTTATTCGCGTCCACGATATCCAGCCCGCCGCCGCACAGTAAATCTTCACGCCGGGCCCTGCCCCGCCCGGCCTACCTCCAGCCCCCGTCTTTCTTATCCACTTACAACTTTTCACAAGAGTTCATTAGAAATCGTTCTGTATGGCGATTTTCAGTAGCATTTTGTCAAGAAATGCATAGAATCGTGAACGCAATCGATTACGCATGTTCTGGTTATGTGAAACAACACGTATTTTTGTGAGCAATGATTCCTATAATAGACCCCCACAGAAAGACGAAATATTTAGAAACGCTTCGGCACTTCTTTTAACGCCTTCAGGCTCAATTTAAACAGTGGCATTACTATGAAAAAAACATTACTGGCAGCGGGTGCGGTTGTGGCGCTCTCCACTTCTTTTACTGCGGGCGCGGCAGAAAACGATAAACCGCAGTACCTGTCTGACTGGTGGCACCAGAGTGTTAACGTGGTGGGCAGCTACCACACCCGTTTTGGACCGCAGATCCGTAACGATACCTACCTGGAATATGAAGCGTTCGCCAAAAAAGACTGGTTTGATTTCTACGGCTATATCGATGCCCCGGTATTCTTCGGCGGCAACAGCACGGCAAAAGGTATCTGGAACAACGGCTCGCCGCTGTTTATGGAGATCGAACCGCGTTTCTCTATCGATAAGCTGACCAATACCGATCTGAGCTTCGGGCCGTTCAAAGAGTGGTACTTCGCGAACAACTATATCTACGATATGGGCCGTAACGACTCTCAGGAGCAGAGCACCTGGTATATGGGTCTGGGTACCGATATCGATACCGGCCTGCCGATGAGCCTGTCACTGAACGTCTACGCCAAATACCAGTGGCAGAACTACGGCGCGTCCAACGAAAACGAGTGGGACGGCTACCGCTTCAAAGTGAAATACTTCGTGCCGCTGACCGACCTGTGGGGCGGCTCGCTGAGCTACATCGGTTTCACCAACTTCGACTGGGGTTCTGACCTCGGCGATGACAACTTCTACGATCTGAACGGGAAGCACGCGCGCACCAGCAACTCCATCGCCTCCAGCCACATCCTGGCGCTGAACTACGCGCACTGGCACTACTCGGTGGTGGCCCGTTACTTCCATAACGGCGGCCAGTGGGCTGACGATGCCAAGCTGAACTTCGGCGATGGCGATTTCAGCGTCCGCTCGACCGGCTGGGGTGGTTACTTCGTGGTCGGTTACAACTTCTAATTGCGGATACAGCTAGACAGCGCCCGGGCCAGCCGGGCGTTTTTATTTCTCCCACACGTCGCACCGCACTTTGCGCAGAAAATCGCTTAACGAGCGATCGGCACACTCGCTGAATCGACGCTCGGTCGCCCTGACCGCCAGACAACGGTCGAGGCGAAAGTTACGATAATCATTACGCAGCTCGCACCAGGCCACCAGCAGCCAGCGCTCCCCCCAGAAAAACAGCCCCAGCGGCAGCACGTCGCGCTCGGTTACCCGGCCAGACTCATCCTGATAGCGCAACTGCAGCACCTGCTGGCCGGAGACCGCCTGATGAATGACGTCAAAATAGGTTTTGGCATAACGATGGGCGCCGAGATCGGGGGCAAACAGGCGGGTCTGCTCCGCCTGGCGCCGGCGCGCCTCCGGCAGGATCGCCAGCATCTTCTCCTGGGCGGATTCCAGCGATTGCGACAGCGCCTCACCGCCCCAGGTTTTCAGCAACCGAATCGCGGCGATCAGCGCTTCGGATTCTTTGGTGGTCAGCATCAGCGGCGGCAGATCGTAGCCCGCTAGCAGGCGATAACCACTCCCCGCCTCGCCCTCCACCGGCACGCCGGAGAGGGAGAGATCGCGAATATCGCGATACACGGTGCGCTCCGACACGCCCAACCGCTCCGCCAGCAGCGCGGCGGTAGTGAGCCGCCTGCCGCGCAGGATCTGCACAATCTGAAATAAACGGTCGGCGCGTCGGGTCATGTCTCACTTCACAAAACGTTTAGGTTAAGCCGGCTGGTGCAGGCCGACGCGGTTGCCCTCGCTGTCAGTAAACAGCGCGATGGTGCCAATATCATTCGGCAGCGTCAGCGGCCCGAAAACACACGCCCCACCCGCCGAGGCAACGCGGTCCAGGGTGGCGGCAAGATGGTCTGTATGCAGGTAAATAATAGCGCCCTGCGCTGAAGGGGCGATACCCTCAAATTTGGCCAACGCGCCGCCGGGGGCCGGATCCTGATGCGGGAACACCGCCAGCTCGGCGCAGTCCATGGTTTCGCGACGCAGCGTCACCTGCATCACCTGCTCATAAAACGCGACGGCGCGATCCATATCGGCGACCGGAATTTCAAACCAGTTAATCACGTTATTCATACTTCCTCCTGCTCGTTAGTGAGTTCAGAAGGAGTGTATGGGAAGGCTCCTGACAGCATACTGTCAGCAGGTTTTATCGCGGACAAAAAAATCCCGGCCGCCTGGGCCGGGATGGCTTTATCTCAACTGAACCGGATTACGGCAGAATAGACGGCTGGTCCGCCCCTTCTTTTTCGACCTTCTGCTGCAGCAGATGCTCGCGCTTCATACCCAGTTTCAACGCCAGCGCAGAGGCGACGTAGATAGAGGAAGCCGTACCGATGGAGACACCGATCAGCATGGTCAGCGAGAAGCCTTCCAGAATCGGGCCGCCGAACAGGAACAGCATCAGGATCACCATCAGGGTGGTCCCGGAGGTGATCAAGGTACGGTGCAGCGTCTGGGTCAACGACACGTTAAAGATCTCATACGGCGTACCGCGGCGGATCTTACGGAAGTTTTCACGGATACGGTCCGATACCACAATACTGTCATTCAGCGAGTAGCCGATAACCGACATCAACGAGGCCACGATGGTCAGGTCGATTTCGATATGGAACAGCGACAGCACGCCCATGGTGATCACCACATCGTGCGCCAGAGCGATAACCACCCCGGCAGCCAGACGCCATTCGAAGCGGAAGCCGACGTAGATCAGGATACAGACCAGCGCGGCAATCAGCGCCAGGGCGCCAGTTTGCGCGAGGTCCGCGCCGACGCTCGGGCCGACAAACTCAATACGCTTCACCGCCGCATTCTGACTGGTCGATTCGTTAATCACCGTCACGACCTTGCTGCCCAGCTCCTGGCTGACGTTGGCGTCATGCACCGGCGGCATACGTACCATGATGTCGCGGCTGCTGCCAAAGTTCTGCACCTGCGGCTCTTCAAAGCCCGCTTTCTGCAGGGAGTCGCGCATCTGGTCCAGATCGACCGGCTTCTCAAGGGTAATCTCGATCACCGTACCGCCGGTGAAATCGAGCCCCCAGTTAAAGCCGCGGACGCCGATGATGGCGATCGACACAATCAGCAGAAAACCTGAAATGCCGAAGGCCCAGTAGTCCCAGCGCATAAAGTCCCAGACTTTACGGCCGTGGTTCAATTGTTCAACAGTATATTCCTGTGCCACAACGCACTCCTCAGATAGACAGCTTTTTAACGCGCTTGCCGCCGTACAGCAGGTTCACGATGGCACGGGTGCCGACGATAGCGGTAAACATTGAGGTCGCGATACCGATACCGGTGGTAATCGCAAACCCTTTAATGGCACCGGTACCGACCGCGTACAGGATGATCACTTTGATAAGCGTCGTCACGTTGGCGTCGAAGATCGAGCTGAACGCGCCGCGATAACCTTCGTCAATCGCCTGCTGAACGGTACGCCCGTTGCTCAGCTCTTCTTTGATACGCTCGTTGATCAGAACGTTAGCATCGACCGCCACCGCAAGGGTTAACACGATACCCGCGATGCCCGGCATGGTCAGCGTCGCCCCCGGGATCAGGGACATAATGCCGACAATCAGCACCAGGTTGGCAATCAGCGCCGAGGTCGCAATCAGACCGAACTTCTTATAGAAGAGGATCATGAACAGGATAGAGACCACCAGGCCGGCCAGACAGGCTTCCAGACCCTGCTTGATGTTCTGCATACCAAGGGTTGGGCCGATAGTCCGCTCTTCGACGATCTGAATCGGGGCAATCAGCGCACCGGCACGCAGCAGCAGCGACAGCTGGCGTGCTTCGTTCGGGTTGCTGATACCGGTGATACGGAAGCTGTTACCCAGACGCGACTGGATGTTGGCGATGTTAATCACCTCTTCCTCTTTCGCCAGGATAGCGCGACCGTTAGCGTCTTTCTTACCGCTGTCTTTATACTCCACGAACAGGGTCGCCATCGGCTTACCGATATTGTCCTTGGTGAAGTTAGACATGATATTACCGCCCGCGCTGTCCAGCGAGATGTTGACCTGCGGCTGGTTGTACTCATCCATGCTGGAGGTCGAGTCGGTGATATGGTCACCGGTCAGGATCACTCGCTTGTACAGCACCACCGGCTGGCCTTCACGCGTCTCTTTCACTTCCGAGTCGCCCGGCACGCGGCCAGAGGCAGCGGCGGACTGGTCCACGTTGGTATTGACCAGTCGGAACTCGAGGGTCGCGGTTGCGCCAAGGATCTCTTTCGCCCGCGCGGTATCCTGGATACCCGGCAGCTCAACCACGATGCGGTCAGCACCCTGACGCTGAACCAGCGGTTCGGCGACGCCCAGCTGGTTCACACGGTTACGCAGAATGTTAATGTTCTGCTGAACCGCGTACTCACGGGCTTCTTTCAGGCGCTCATCGGTCATCACCGCTTTCAGGCTGTTGTCACCCTGAGAGGAAATAACCAGATCGCGATGGCGAGGGCTGAGATAAGAGATAGCCTGGTCGCGCGCCGCGCTGTCGCGGAAGACGATGCTCAGACCATAGTTGTCTTCCTTGCGCACGGTCGCGTAAGGAATGCCTTTGTCACGCAGTTCGCTGCGCAGGCTGTCGATGTTCTGTTCCTGCAGTTTGCCTAACGCGGTGTCCATATCGACTTCCATCAGGAAGTGCACGCCGCCGCGCAGATCAAGACCCAGCTTCATTGGCTCGGCATAGAGTGCCGCCAGCCAGCGTGGGGTTGCCGGAGCAAGGTTTAGCGCCACGACGTATTTGTCACCCAGCACGGTAAGCAGCGCTTCACGCGCACGCAGCTGGGTATCAGTGGTGTCGAAGCGCGCAAGAATAGCGCCCTCTTCCAGTGCCACAGACTTCGCGGTTATTTTTTCTTCTTGTAAAGTTTTCTGGACCTGGATCAGCGTTTGCTCACTGGCGGCGACGCCGCGCGCGCCAGTGATTTGAACAGCCGGATCCTCACCATACAGGTTGGGAAGCGCATAGATCAGGCCGACGACAATGACGACGACCAGCATGACGTACTTCCACAAAGGATAACGGTTTAACACGGCAGTTCCCTTTGGGAAAAGTTAGATTACAGCGCCTTCATGGTGCCTTTCGGCAGAACGGCAGCAACGAAGTCACGTTTGATAACCACTTCAGTGGTATCGTTCAGCGCGATAGCAATGTAGCCAGTTTCCGCTACTTTGGTCACGCGACCGACCAGACCGCCGTTGGTCAGCACTTCATCACCTTTGGCGATGGAGTTCATCAGGTTCTTGTGTTCCTTGGTGCGCTTCTGCTGTGGACGCAGGATCATGAAGTAAAAAATCAGACCGAACACCACCAGCATCAGAATCAGAGACATCGGGCTGCCCTGCGCCGGTGCACCCGTTGCCGCTACCGCATCAGAAATAAAAAAGCTCATTGAAATTCCCTCATTATTAAAATTAATCAACGTTCAAAGGAGGCACGGTGCGCCCCTGACGTTGGTAAAAATCGGTCACGAAGCTCTCTAATTTACCCTCTTCGATAGCCTTGCGTAAACCAGCCATTAAACGCTGATAGTAGCGCAGGTTATGAATGGTATTGAGACGCGCGCCCAATATTTCGTTGCAACGGTCGAGGTGATGCAAGTAAGCGCGTGAATAATTGCGACATGTATAGCAATCACACTCGGCGTCCAGCGGTGCGGTATCGCTTTTGTGCTTCGCGTTGCGGATTTTCACCACGCCGTCGGTGACGAACAGGTGGCCGTTACGCGCGTTGCGCGTCGGCATGACGCAGTCGAACATATCGATACCGCGACGTACCCCTTCCACCAGATCTTCCGGCTTCCCGACGCCCATCAGGTATCGTGGTTTATCGGCCGGGATCTGCGGGCAGACGTGCTCCAGAATACGGTGCATGTCTTCCTTCGGCTCACCGACCGCCAAACCGCCGACAGCGTAGCCATCAAAGCCAATCTCTACCAGACCTTTCACCGAGATATCACGTAAATCTTCGTAAACGCTGCCCTGAATGATGCCGAACAGCGCATTTTTATTGCCAAGGCTATCGAAACGGTCGCGGCTGCGCTTGGCCCAGCGCAGAGACATTTCCATCGAGCGCTTGGCGTAATCCCAGTCTGCCGGGTACGGCGTACATTCGTCGAAGATCATCACGATGTCGGAACCGAGATCGTATTGAATCTCCATCGATTTTTCCGGATCGAGGAAAATAGGATCGCCGTTGATCGGGTTGCGGAAATGGACGCCCTGCTCGGTGATCTTACGGATATCGCCAAGGCTGAACACCTGGAAGCCGCCGGAGTCGGTAAGGATCGGTCCTTTCCACTGCATAAAATCGTGCAGATCGCCATGCAGCTTCATGATCTCCTGACCCGGGCGCAGCCACAGGTGGAAGGTGTTGCCGAGAATAATCTGCGCGCCGGTGGCTTCCACTTCTTCCGGCGTCATCCCTTTGACGGTGCCGTAGGTGCCAACGGGCATAAAGGCCGGTGTTTCCACCACGCCGCGCTCAAACACCAGGCGACCGCGGCGGGCGCGACCGTCGGTGGTATCCAGTTCAAATTTCATGCTTGCTCCTGCGTCAGAAAAACAGTCCGACGTTTTCATACTCGCCACGGAATGATTCCGTGGCTAAAAAATGCGTCATGGCGTCCAAAACGCCGGCGGGCCGGCCTTGTCAGGGACGCTCAGAAATAGCCTGCGGATTGTACGTGATAAACATCGCATCCCCGTAGCTAAAAAAGCGATATTTCTGCTCCACCGCCACCTTATAGGCGTTCATGGTGTGCTGATAACCCGCAAACGCCGACACCAGCATAATCAGTGTGGATTCAGGGAGATGGAAGTTGGTTACCAGCGCATCGATCACCTGGTACTGATAACCCGGGTAGATGAAAATCTGCGTATCGTCGAAGAACGGCGCGATCAGGGCGTCTTTCGCCGCCTGCGCCGCGCTCTCCAGCGAGCGTACCGAGGTGGTGCCTACCGCAATCACGCGGTTGCCGCGCGCTTTCGCCGCCAGCACCGCATCGACCACCTCCTGCGGCACTTCCGCATATTCAGAGTGCATGGTGTGCTCTTCAATGCTGTCGACGCGCACCGGCTGGAAAGTCCCCGCCCCCACGTGCAGGGTGACAAACGCCATCTCAACGCCTTTGGCGCGCAGTTTGTCCAGCAGCGGTTCGTCGAAGTGCAGACCGGCGGTCGGGGCGGCTACCGCGCCCGGCCTGGTGCCGTAGACGGTTTGATAGAGTTCGCGATCAGCGTCTTCGTCCGGGCGGTCAATGTAGGGCGGCAGCGGCATATGGCCGATCCCGTTGAGGATCTCCAGCACCGGACGCTCGTCGTTAAATTCCACTTCAAACAGCGCGCCATGACGCGCCAGCATCGTGGCCTTAATGCTCTCGTCATCGCCCAGCAGCAGCTCGGCGCCCGGCTTCGGCGCTTTTGAGGCGCGAATATGGGCCAGGATGCGCTTATCATCCAGCATCCGCTCCACCAGCACTTCAATCTTGCCGCCGCTGGCCTTGCGGCCGAACAGACGCGCCGGGATCACCCGGGTGTTGTTAAACACCAGCAGATCGCCGGGATTGAGCTTATCGAGGATGTCGGTGAAGGTGCCATGCGTCAGCGCGCCCGTCGGCCCGTCCAGGGAGAGCAGGCGACAGCTGCTGCGCTCAGGCATCGGATAGTGGGCGATCAGAGATTCGGGTAGTTCAAAAGCAAAATCGGTAACGCGCATGACGGTAACTCAGACTGAATAAAGAGGCGGGTAGTCTAGTGCCGGGGCGTTCCGCCTGCAACCTTTACCCCTCCGGATGAATGACATAATCTATATTCCAAATCATTCCGAATGCCGCCATGCGGCAACCGAATGCCTTACCGGTGGCAAAGGTGCCGCGCGCAGCCAGGCAGCATGCCATGCGGACACCGAGGCGCCGTTCAGCGCAACATCGGTGATTCCACCTGCCCGCTCGTATTTAAAGGATGTCGTTTTATGAATTTTCTCGCCCACCTGCACCTCGCCCATCTCGCCGACAGCTCGCTGCCCGGCAACCTGATGGCCGATTTTGTGCGCGGCAACCCGCAGGGCGACTATCCGGCGGAGATCATCGACGGCATCTATATGCATCGCCGGATTGACGTGATGACTGACAACCTGGCGGAAGTCAAAGAGGCGCGGGAGTGGTTTCGCCCGCAAACCCGTCGCGTCGCCCCCATCACCCTCGATGTCATGTGGGATCATTTCCTGTCGCAGCACTGGGCGCAGCTCTCCCCTGACCTGCCGCTGGACGAGTTCGTGCGCTACGCCGAGCAGCAGATCGTCCCCATCCTGCCTGACTCGCCGCCACGCTTCGTCAATCTGAATCAGTACCTGTGGTCGGAGCGCTGGCTGGAGCGCTATCAGGAGATGGATTTTATTCAGCGCGTGCTTAACGGCATGGCCAGCCGCCGTCCGCGTCTCGACGCCCTACGCGATTCCTGGCAGGATCTGGATACCCACTACGACCAGCTGGAGGGGCAGTTCTGGCGCTTTTATCCGCAAATGATGCGCCTGGCAGAAAACAAACAACTGTAATCGTTGCATCATTGATAGGTAAAAGCTGGCTGAACGATTGTTAGCGCCTCTTTGTGTTATTACCGGCCAGGCTCTATACTTGCCCGCGTTGCGTTCCAAATAACCTTAGTAATTACAGGAGAATCAAATGGTTCTGGTCACTCGTCAAGCGCCGGATTTTACTGCAGCCGCTGTGCTGGGTAATGGTGAGATCGTTGAGAAATTCAATTTCAAACAGCACACCAACGGTAAACCTACCGTTCTGTTCTTCTGGCCGATGGACTTCACCTTCGTTTGCCCGTCTGAGCTGATCGCGTTCGACAAACGTTACGAAGAATTCCAGAAACGCGGCGTGGAAGTGGTTGGCGTTTCCTTCGATTCCGAGTTCGTTCACAACGCATGGCGTAACACCCCGGTAGACCAGGGCGGTATCGGCCCGGTTAAATACGCGATGGTTGCTGACATCAAACGTGAAATCCAGAAAGCTTACGGTATCGAGCATCCGGACGAAGGCGTAGCGCTGCGCGGCTCTTTCCTGATCGACGCTAACGGCGTGGTACGCCACCAGGTGGTTAACGACCTGCCGCTGGGCCGTAACATCGACGAAATGCTGCGTATGGTTGACGCGCTGCAGTTCCACGAAGAGCACGGCGAAGTCTGCCCGGCGCAGTGGGAAAAAGGAAAAGAAGGTATGGCTGCTTCTCCGGAAGGCGTAGCAAAATACCTGACCGAAAACGTCTCCAGCCTGTAATCGGCAGGCGTTTTAATAAAAGGCTCGCTCAGGCGGGCCTTTTTTGTTAGCAGTGTCAAAATTTAAGAAAATGACCCGCCGATATTTGTGACCAGAGATACACTTCTGCCGAAAAAATTCGCCCTACCTCTCACTTTTTCTCTGTCAAATTTCAGCGTCAAAATACAAAGCCTTCATAACCCACTGAAAAATACATAAATTATTTATATCGTTTTCTGCCGGTACTTTGCCGTCGATGTGATCCCCATCAATATTTAAAACCCCGGATGTGATCTCATCCATCATTTTCATCAATGTATTTAGTCATGATTTTACTCAGGAACAGGAATACGTTCAGGAGCTGAGGATGGAAATTATTTTTGACCCGTCGTTAATCGCCCTTAAGCAGAATATTTCCCGTGCGGAAGAGGCCATCGAACTGGCGGGTTCATTACTCGCCAGACGCCAGATTTGCAGCGCCGAATATGTCAACGAGATGCTGACGGTATATGAAGATTTCGGCGCTGCTATCGTCATAGACGACGGGATTGCCATGCCGCACGCCCGGCCGGAAAAAGGGGCATTGCAAACCGGATTTTCGCTTGTCACCACCGCCACGCCAATCTCCTTCGGCCACGATGAGTTCGATCCGGTTACCGTGATCATCGCTATCGCCGGCGCGGACGCTGACAGTCATATCAAAATGATCCAACTGATAGCCTCGCTGATCGAGTCAGATATTGTGACCTTCCTTCAGCAGGAAAATGACGTGAATTCAGTCTTACATTTCATCCAAAAACAAATGGAGTAGTCATTATGTTAGTTATCAGAACGGTTTGTGGTAACGGTATTGGCAGTTCATTGATGGCTGCGAATAATGTCAAAAAGATCTGTGAAGAATTAGGTATCAAAGCAGACGTCGCCTCGGTCGATTTTGCTAACGCCGTCGGCGAAAAAGCCGATCTTTACATCACGATCAAAGAACTGGCAAATCAATTTCCAACCCACTGTCATGTCGCCATCATTCGCAGCTATGTCCATAAAGCGAAAATCGCCGAGGATATTACCGACGCGCTGACCAAAATTGCGGCGAATCACTCTTAATTAACATAGAGGGAACGACCATGCAGGCTATTCTTAGTTTCTTAGCGGAAATATTCAGTCAACCTGCTTTTTTAATGGGGCTGATTGCTTTTGTCGGTTTAGTGGCGCTGCGCTCCCCCGGTAACAAACTCCTTACCGGCACATTAAAACCGATTCTAGGCTATTTAATGTTGAGCGCTGGCGCAGGCGTTATCGTTGCCAATCTCAACCCGCTGGGCGGTATTATCGAGGCCGGGTTTAATATCCGCGGCGTTATTCCAAACAATGAAGCCATTGTCTCCGTCGCCCAGAAGATGCTGGGCGTGGAAACCATGAGTATTTTGCTGTTAGGCTTTATTTTCAACCTGATTATCGCCCGCTGTACCAAGTATAAATATATCTTTCTGACCGGCCATCACTCGTTCTTCCTCGCCTGCCTGTTTTCCGCTGTCCTGCAGGCGGCGGAGTTCCATGGCTGGATGTTGATCCTGATCGGCGGATTCCTGCTGGGGTCATGGTCGGCCATCTCCCCCGCGATTGGTCAGCGTTACACCAAGCAGGTCACGGAAGACGGTGGGATCGCCATGGGTCATTTCGGCTCCCTCGGCTACTACCTCTCGGCATGGATCGCCAGCCGGACCGGCAATCCGGCAAATTCCTTCGCGGATACCGAAATTTCAGAAAAGTGGGGCTTTCTGCGCGATACCACCGTCACCACCGGTATCGTGATGTTTGTTATCTACTTTGTCTGCAGCGCTGTCGCCGGGTCGGCATACCTGAGCACCATCACCGACCAAAACATGCTGATCTTCTCGGTGCTGACCGGCCTGCAGTTCGCCGTTGGCGTGGCCATTGTGTACAACGGTGTGCGGCTGATCCTCGGCGATCTGGTGCCGGCATTCCAGGGCATCAGCCAGAAGCTGATCCCGGACTCCATCCCGGCCGTTGACTGCGCGGTATTCTTCACCTTTAGCCCCACCGCCGTGGTGGTGGGATTCATCAGCTCCTTCGTGGGCGGGCTGGTCGGGATGCTCTTGCTCGGCGGGCTGGGCATGGCGCTGATTATTCCCGGCATGGTGCCGCACTTCTTCTGCGGCGGCACGTCCGGCGTCTTCGCCGACAAGCTGGGCGGCAAGCGCGGATGTATCATCGCCTCCTTTATCGGGGGGATCTTCCTCGCCTTCCTGCCGGCGATGCTGCTGCCGGCGCTCGGCAACCTCGGGTTTGAAAACAGCACCTTCGCCGATTTCGACTTCGCGGTATGGGGCATCATTATCGGTAACGCCTTCACCCAGTTTGGCCAGGTCACTATCTACCTGATTTGTCTGGTGCTGCTCGTCGCGCTGCTGGCGCCTTTCTGTTTCCGTCACGTACGGGTGGTTGGCGATACGCTCAGCTATGAGGAGCTCACGGCGAAGCAGAAAAATGAATAAGCGACGTCATTTTTCCCGGCGGGGAGGTCAGGCTTCCCGCCGCTGACCAATAATCAGGAGTGGTTATGGCTATTTTGTCCATTGGATTTGCTTGTTTCGATCAGTTTTTCTTTCTCAATGAATGGCCTCAGGAGAATACCAAAAACTTTTGTCATGATTTTATAGAAAGCGGCGGCGGCCCAGCGGCCAATGCGGCATGGCTGCTGGGATTATGGGGTGAGGAAGTCTATTACATTGGTCATCTGCATCAGGACCTTTACGGCCAGCGCATTATCGATGAGTTTGCCGAGGCGGGCGTGGATACCAGCCAGGTGGTTTTTTCCGATGACATGATCACTCCGCTGGCCTCGGTGCTGGTCAATCGCTTAACGGGTTCGCGGACGATTATTACCCGCAAGATGCAAACGCCACCTTCCCTGACCTACGATCAAAAGCTCAAACTGGACGACCTCGCCGAGCGGCTGATTGCCAGCGAGGAGCCGGTCACCATTTTAATTGACGGCCATGAGGCAGAAATCAGTGAATATTTAATTAAGAAACTGCCCCACGCCAAAGTCGTGATGGACGGGGGTTCACTGCGTGCCAGCAATATTAAACTGGCGGCCTGGACTGACTATTTTGTCGTAAGCGAACATTTTGCCCGCGATTATATGAGCTATCGTTCACTGAGCACCGAAGCAGACATTAAAGCGGCCCTGATTGAACTGAATAAAATTTGCCGCGGCGAGGCATTTATCACCCTTGGCGAAAAAGGCTGCGCCTTCTTAAAGAGCGGTATGCTGCAGATCGTCCCGTCCTGGCTGTGCAATGCCGTTGATACCACCGGCGCCGGGGATGTTTTTCACGGTGCCTTTACCTATGGCGTCCATTATTCGTGGCATATAGATAATATTATTTTATTTGCCAGCCTGACCGCCGCTATTTCTATTGAGAAAAAAGGGGTACGGGAATCGATGCCAGATCTGGCGGTCGTCCACCACTCGCTAAATAGCTACGAGAGAAATTTAAAGCAATATTTTGAAGAATAACTGCGTTTAATACATATCAAGAGGTGAATATGTTAGTGTCGATGAAGGACATGCTTCAGCATGCCCTAAAGAACGGTTACGCCGTCGGTCAGTTCAACATTAATAATCTGGAATGGGTCGGCGCCGTATTAAGCACCGCCCAGCAGTGCCGCTCACCGGTTATTTTGGGCGTGTCCGGCGGCACGGTTAAGCATATGCTCGGGCTAAAATGTATTCATGATATTGTGGTTAATGCCATAGATTATTTACATATTGATATTCCGGTGGCTCTGCATCTGGATCACGGCACTACCCAGGAGGCCTGCGAAGCCGCGATCGCTGCCGGCTTCAGTTCCATTATGTTTGATGGTTCACATCTGCCGTTCAGCGAAAACCTGACCATCACCCGCCACCTGGTGGCGCTGGCGCACAGCAAGGGCATCTCCGTGGAAGCCGAACTGGGGACCATCGCCGGCAGTGAAGATGGTATCGTTAACTCCGAGGTCATTTACGCCGATCCTGAAGAGTGCTACACCCTGGTGACAGAAACGCAGGTGGATTGCCTCGCCGCCGCGCTGGGTTCCACCCATGGTCTGTATAAAGGTAAAGCCCGGCTGGGATTTACTGAGATGAAAGCCATTGCCGAGCGCGTGAAGGTCCCGCTGGTGCTGCATGGCGGCACCGGTATTGCCGATGAGGATATGCGCCGGGCGATTGCCTGCGGCACCGCCAAGATTAACGTCAATACCGAAAACATGTACGCCTGGTGCCAGCAGGTGAAAGCGATCTTTGCCGCCGATACCGGGCACGATGTGAACGATCCGCGGAAAGTCATCACCCAGGGACTGCAGCCGGTACGTGAGATGATTGCCCGCCGCATGGCGCTTTTTGGCTCACAGCAGCGCTATTGACGCCAGGCCTGCGGCTGAAACCTCCGCCCCGAAGCTGCCGGGGCGGAGGCGTCAAGGTATCAGAAGGCAAAGCAGGAGCAGCCCAGCACGCCCCAGAAAGCTTGCTCATCGGAGACCGGAATCGACGACCTGCGCGCAATATCATGTTGGTGGCCGTGAACGCCGCAGCTGCCGCAGCACTGGTGCATCTGCACCATGGCGCCGATTTTAGCCGCCGCCGGCGGAGCGGAACGGTAATGGCCCGGGACCTTCACCACCGGTGACCACTCCGGTAGCACCGGAATGGGCGGCGGCGCCAGCGGCGAAAAGTGACCGGCAGCGTACACCACTTTGCCATCAACCACCGTTAACACGGACTCAATGCCTTTGATCTCCTCCTCCGCGACGCCGAAGTAGTCTTTCGACAGCACCACCAGATCGGCAAGCTGACCGGCGGCCAGACGGCCTTTCTTGCCCTGCTCGCTGGAGAACCAGGCGCTGCCCGCCGTCCACAGCTCCAGCGCGACATCGCGCGGCAGGCGGTTGTCGTCGTCATACATCGCCATCCCACCAACGGTGCGCCCGGAGACCAGCCAGTACAGCGCAGTCCACGGGTTATAGCTGGCGACGCGGGTGGCATCGGTACCCAGCCCCACCGGCACGTCCAGTTCCAGCATTTTCGCTACCGGCGGGGTATGTTTCACCGCCTCTTTACCGTAGCGATCGACAAAATATTCGCCCTGGAAGGCCATCCGATGCTGCACCGCAATACCGCCCCCCAGCGCCTTCACCCGCTCAATGTTACGCTCGGTAATGGTCTCGGCATGATCGAAGAACCAGTGTAGGCCATTAAACGGGATATCGCGGTTCACCTTCTCAAACACGTCCAGCATCCGGCTGATGGACTCGTCGTAGGTGGCATGCAGGCGGAATGGCCAGCGATGTTCCACCAGATGGCGCACCACCCGCTCCAGCTCATCCTCCATGCCTTGCGGCAGATCCGGCCGCGGCTGCAGGAAATCTTCAAAATCCGCCGCCGAGAACACCAGCATCTCGCCGGCGCCGTTGGCGCGATAGAAGTCGGTCCCCTGCCCCGGCTTCAGCATATCGGTCCAGCGTTCGAAATCCTCCAGCTCCTGCTTCGGCCGCTGGGTAAACAGGTTGTAGGCGATGCGCACGGTCATCTGATCTTTCGCGTGCAGCTGTTCGATAATTTCGTAATCTTCCGGATAGTTCTGGAAGCCGCCCCCGGCGTCGATGGCGCTGGTCAGCCCCAGTCGGTTCAGCTCGCGCATAAACTGACGGGTAGAGTTCACCTGCAGATCCAGCGGCAGCTTCGGCCCTTTGGCCAGCGTGGCGTAAAGGATCATGGCGTTCGGTTTGGCGATCAGCATCCCGGTCGGGTTGCCGCGGCTATCGCGGACGATCTCTCCGCCCACCGGATCCGGCGTCTCTTTGGTATAACCCACGGCTTTCAGCGCCGCGCGGTTCAGCAGCGCGCGATCGTAGAGATGCAGCACAAACACCGGCGTATCGGGCGCCGCGTCGTTCAGCTCTTCCAGGGTCGGCATCCGCCGCTCAGCGAACTGAAATTCGCTCCAGCCGCCGACCACCCGCACCCACTGCGGAGAGGGTGTGCGATCCGCCTGATCCTTAAGCATTCGCAGGGCATCGGCCAGCGAGGGAACGCCCTCCCAGCGGAGCTCAAGGTTGTAGTTCAACCCGCCGCGGATCAGGTGCAGGTGAGAATCGTTGAGGCCCGGGATCACCGTATGCCCTTTGAGATCGACGATTTGCGTCCCCTCGGCGGCAAAGCTCATGATCCGATCGTGGCTTCCGGTAGCAACAATTTTTCCGTCGGCGATGGCCACGGCTTCCGCCAGGGGATTCGCGCGATCGAGGGTATGAATCTGACCGTGGGTCAGAATCAGTGTGGCAGTTTGCGACATAACGCACTCCTTGAGGAGGCTGACTCAGTTTTTCTTTAACCAGCCAGCAAACAGGCGGGTCACGATGGGCATCCAGAACCAGACCACCAGCGCAACCACGCAGGCATCATTGATCAGGTGCAGCAGCAGGCTCCCTTTGAGCGACGGCAACAGCATACCGGTGACCGCAGGCACCAGGTTGGTGCTGGGAAAAATCACCAGCAGGGTGATCAGAAATTGTTTCCAGCGCCGCGGCTGGCGCACGTTCGCCGTCGGCGGGGTAAACCAGAAGGCCGGCTCGGTCCGCACCTCCGTCCGATCGCCTTCCGTCAGCAGCGGCGCAATCTCTGCCACCAGCTGCCGACGGGTTTCCGACTGCGTCCAGGCGTAGAGGTGCTCCAGGGTATCGAAGCGGATTATGACGCTCCACAGATTCTGCCCTGCGGCGGGCCGGATCACATTCGCGCCGAGATGGCCGGGAAACTCGGCCGCAATGGGCATAATTTTACCGAGCCACTCCTCGTAGCGCTGGCCGTGTTGCGGATCGAGCAGATGGCTGATGACCAGGGTCACCGATTTTTGCTGCGCCATAGAGAGTTCCTTGCTTCAGGGGAATGGCGGGATTGTTCCCGCCATTAGCCACAGATGACCATACACAACATCATTCATGCTACGTCGAGGCGGCAAGCCGGCACGTCCCCCTGAGCGGAGATAAGTCAGCGACCGGGGACGGGTAAACGCAGCCGAAGATCAGGCAGCCTGAAGGATGAAGTGATTTACGCTTTACGCTCCGGCGCGCCATGCACCATGGTATAAGCGTAATCCACGCCCATCCCGTAGGCGCCGCTGTGTTCGCGTACGAGGTCCATCACCGCATCGTAGGTCGCTTTGCGCGACCAGTCGCGCTGGTACTCCAGCAGCACCTGTTGCCAGGTCACCGGCACCGCCCCCGCCTGCACCATCCGATCAATAGACCGCTCATGGGCGTCGACAGAGGTGCCGCCGGAGGTATCCGTCACCACATAGACCTCGTAGCCCGCCTCCAGCGCCATCAACGCCGGGAAGGTCAGGCAGACTTCGGTCCACAGGGCGGAAATCACCAGCTTTTTACGGCCGGTCGCTTTCACCGCCGCCACAAACGCGTCGTCTTCCCAGGAGTTCATTGAGGTACGTTCAATCGGCTTGACGTCAGGATGCACGGCCAATAATTCCGGCCAGATATAACCGCTGAAGCTTTTGGTCTCTACGGAGGTATAAATCACCGGCACATTAAAAATTTTGCCCGCTTTCGCCAGCGCCACGGTGTTATTTTTCAGGGTCTGGCGATCGATATTCGCCACGCCAAATGACATCTGCGGCTGGTGGTCAATAAAGATAAGTGCGGAATTAGTGGGATCGAGCAGTTCACGAATAGACATTAAATACCTTCTTAATCAATTAGTTAAAAAGATGACATGATGGTTAATGCGTCGTGTGGATCCTGACTGATAAAGCATGGTGAGTATAGCCAGTTATTTCTAACAAGTTATTAAAGTTTTTTTGTGGTTTATTTTTTTGCCCGTAGCAAGGATTTGCTCGCATCCGCATTAATCAAATTTTTACGCCAAACTGTTCTGATTTATTCACTGGCATTGATTATTGTGCTTAGGTACAACAAGGGAAAATAAATTAATGGATAGCTCCCCCATGCGTGTGAATTTTGATGTACTTATGATCCTTGATGCCCTGGACAGACACGGGTCCTTCGCCACCGCCGCGGAGTCGCTGTATAAAACCCCCGCCGCCCTGAGCTATATGATCCAGAAGCTGGAGAGCGATCTGGATATTGTGCTGTTGGATCGCTCTGGCCACCGGGCGAAGTTTACCGATACCGGCCGGCTGATGCTGGAGAAGGGACGGCAGCTGTTGAGCGCCGCCAGAGATCTGGAAAAGCAGGCGCAGCAGCTGAGCGCGGGCTGGGAGCGAGAGCTGGCGATCGCTCTCGATGCTTCGTTTCCCTTTTCTGCCCTGCTGCCGCTGATCGCCGAGTTTTATGCGCAAAATCCGCAGACGCGCCTGAACTTCAGTCATCACACCCTCGCCGGTTCGTGGGAAGAGCTGACCCACCATGGCGCGGATATTATCCTCGGCGCCATCAATGAGCCCCCGACCTCTGCAGAGTGGTCATGGCAAACCCTCGGCGCGCTGGATAACATTTTCGTGGTTGCCCCCGCCCACCCGCTGGCTCAGGCGAAGGAGCCACTGACCAATAAACAGCTCAGCCAACATCGGGCCATCGTGATCCGCGACAGCGCCCGTTATTGCCATCCGCTAAACAGCAATCTCCTCGACGAGCAGCCGCAAATCGGCGTCGATGATTTCGCCAGTAAAGTCGAACTGCTGTGCGCCGGGTTGGGCTGCGGCTTTCTGCCGCGCCATATCGCTCGCCCATGGCTGGAAAAAGGCAGTCTGGTGGAGAAAAGCGTCGCCTGCTGGCGGGAAAAAGATATCACCTACATGGCCTGGCGCAGCGGGAATGACGGGCTGGCTCAGCGCTGGTGGCGGGAGGCGCTCCTCCGCGGCGACCTGCTGAGCCAGCTCTACCGTTAACGGCCGGACCAGACGCTGGCGGAGATGGCCGGAAGGGTCAGCACCCCGTCCTGAAAGGCGCCGGCGCCTTCCAGCAGCGTCCACCCGGCCACGTTCAGCAGCGGCGAATCCTCGATAACCACCTCGCAGGCTTCCCCGCGGTTAATCGCCACCAGCACGCGCTGCTGTTTGTAGACCCGGACAAACACCACCACGTTATCCTCGGCGTAAATCACCTGACAGCCGCCGTAGCGCAGCGCCTGCTGGGCCTTACGCAGTTTCGCCATCCGCTGATACAGCGCCAGCAGTTGGGTATCCTGCAGCGCCGGATCCCACGGGAACGGTTTGCGGCAGAACGGATCGTTGTTGCCATCCACGCCCACCTCGTCGCCGTAGTAGATACACGGTACGCCCGGCCAGCTAAACAGCCACACCACCGCCAGCGGCAGGCGCGCTACGTCTTTACCAAGGAGAGATTTAAAGCGCGCCGTATCATGGCTGTCGAGCTGGTTGAACATCCGCAGCTGCTGCTGATGCGACAGCCCGGCGCGATAATTATCCATCCACGCCATACAGGTCTGGGCGTCTATCTTTTGCGGATCGTAGGAAATATCAGTATTGGCAAGGAAACCCCAGATTGGGAAGGTAAAGCCGCGATAGTTCATCGCCGCATCTTCGGCATCCGCCTGCAGCCATTGTCGCGCATCGCCAAAATGTTCGCCAAAGACAAAGGCTTCCGGCTGCGTTTGCTTCGCCGCCTGAGTGATGCCGGCGATATGCTGCAGGTTATTCCGCGCCCCGCCGCCTTCGCCCAGCATATGCACCACGTCCAGACGCCAGCCGTCCATGCTCCACGGCGCTTTCAGCCAGTGGCGTACGATACTGTCCTCGCCGGCATAGATCTCGTTGACCAGGCTGGTCGAGCGATAGTCGAGCTTCGGCAGACTGGCATAGCCCAGCCAGTTGTGCGCCTGCCCCTCCTCTGAGAAGGTAAACCAGTCGCGCCACGGAGAATCCGGGTAATGGCCGGCGCCGCCGCTGCCCTGCTGGTGTCGGTCGAACCAGGGATGGGAATCGCCGGTATGGTTGAACACCCCGTCGAGGATCATGCGCATCCCCGCCCGCTGGGTGTTGTGGCGCAGCCGGAGCAGCGCCGCGTCGCCGCCAAACTGCGGATCGACGCGCCGATAATCCTCGGTATCGTATTTATGCACGCTGGGGGCGGCGAAAACCGGGTTCAGATAGAGGGCGGTGACGCCGAGTTGCTTCAGGTAGGGAAGTTTTTCGCTGATGCCGTCGAGATCGCCGCCGTAGAACGTCGACCCGCCCGCCTCACCGGTTAGCGGTTCGTCCCATGCCTTGCGCACAATCTCCCGTCCCGCCGCGTGATGGTAATAGACCGCATCCCGGTCGGCGTCACGCGCGGCGCTGCGGGCAAAGCGATCGGGGAAAATCTGATAGAACACCTGATCGGCCACCCACTGCGGGCCGGCGTCCGGCAGGTCAATGGCAAACTGTTCCAGCCTGGCCGGCGGGAAACGGGTGAAACCTTGTGGCGTAAACCAGCGCTGATGGTCGGCCCACAGCAGCTTAAAGCTGTAGCGGCGGCGCGGCTGGCCGCTGGCGAGAGAGATTTCACCGCGCCATGCCACCACGCCTGGCTGCGGCGCCTGACGGAGCCGCTGCATCGGCAGCGACAGCTCTTCGTTATCCTCTTCCGCGCGCAGCGTGATCCGCTGCGGCAGCGACTCACCGCTTAACCACAGGGTAATAAACAGTCGGTCCTGTTGCACCTTGATAAAGGGTGCAACCGGAAGGTGCCATGCCTTCAACATCGTGAATCCTCATTGTGCAGAATGGGCACACCTTGCCATAGCCGTCAGGCGCAGAACTCATCATCACAGGATTTTTTGGGGGAGGATAACGGGGGAGGACGCGGGACTGCAAGCCGCCCCGGTCGCGTGATGCTGACCGGGGCGGTGCATTTACTGTGCCTGCGCCAGGCGGCGATCGCGACGGGTCTTAAAGACCCAGCCCAGCAGCAGCAGGCCGATCCACGCCATACCGACATACAGCGAGATACGGGTCTCCGGATGATAGCCGATCAGGGCGATAATAAAGGCCAGGAACACCAGGCCGACTACCGTGGTCACCACTCCGCCGGGCACTTTGAATTTCAGCGCCTTGACCTCTTCGGGCGACAGACGGCGGCGGAAGGCAATCTGGGACAACAGGATCATAATCCACACCCACACCGTGGCGAAGGTGGCCAGGGAGGCGATCACCAGGAAGACGTTTTCCGGCATGATGTAATTGAGATACACCGCAAACAATAGCGCAATAGTCATCACCATCACCGTCACCCACGGAATACCGCGGCGCGACGTTTTAGCGAACACCTTCGGCGCGCTGCCCTGCTCAGCCATACCGTGCAGCATACGGCCCACGCCGAACACGTCGGAGTTAATCGCCGACAGGGAGGCTGTCAGGACCACGAAGTTAAGAATACTGGCCGCGAAGGTAATGCCCAGATGCTGGAAGGTCAGGACAAAGGGGCTGCCGTCGGTTCCCACCTGATTCCACGGATAGATGGACATAATGACGAACAGTGTGCCGACGTAGAACACCAGAATACGCATCGGCACCGAGTTGATCGCGCGCGGAATGGATTTCTCCGGGTCTTTCGCCTCACCGGCGGTAATACCGATGATTTCGATGCCGCCGTAGGCGAACATCACCATCTGCAGCGACATCACCATCCCCAGCCAGCCGTTGCTGAAGAAGCCGCCGTTGCTCCACAGGTTATGAATGCCGGTCGGCTGGCCGCCGTTGCCGATCCCCCAGATAATAATGCCGAACCCGGCGAGGATCATGATGATAATGGTGGCCACTTTGAAGAACGAGAACCAGAACTCCAGCTCACCAAACACCTTGACGCTCATCAGGTTGACGGCGCAGATGATCAGTACCACGCTGAGCACCCAGATCCAGTGCGGCACCGTCGGGAACCAGACGCCCATGTAGATACCGAAGGCGGTGACGTCGGCGATGGCGACGATCAGGATTTCGAAGCAGTAGGTCCAGCCGGTGATATAGCCCGCCAGTCCGCCGAGGTTTTCCTGGGCATAGCGGGAAAATGAGCTGGCGGCAGGGTTATGCACCGACATCTCACCGAGCGCCCGCATAATGATATATGCCGCGACGCCACCGATAATGTAGGCCAACAGCACGCTGGGTCCGGCCATTTTAATGGCGTCGGCTGAGCCGTAAAAAAGCCCGGTGCCGATGGCGGAACCCAGGGCCATAAAGCGGATATGCCGGGTGCTTAGCCCGCGCTTAAGCTTGTTACTACTTTCCATCGTGGTTTTTCAATGCCGTTTAACACAAAAAATAAAAAACCACGGAACCCGAAGTCCCGTGGTTAAACGCTTTTCCTTAACGCCTGTTAATGGGCGCTGGAGGCCACCTGACGTCCGGCTGCACGATCCCAGATCACCGCGAGGAACACCATCACGGCGGTGGGCATCAGCCAGGCCAAGCCCTGCTCCGCCAGCGGCAGACGCGCGGTCCAGGCCGGCAGAATCGCGGCAAACGCCGATGACTTAATCCCGTCAATGATACCAAACATCAGACTGATAAACATGGCCGGCGCGATAACGCGGGACGAATTATGCCACCAACTGCGGGTAAAGCTTAATACAACCAGTGCAATACACGGCGGATAGATAGCGGTCAGCACCGGAATTGACACCTGAATCAGATGGCTCAGCCCCAGATTGGAGACCGCCATCGAGAACAGGCCAAGGATAAAGACCAGCGTGCGATAGGAGAACGGCAGATACTGGGCAAAGAACTCGGCGCAGGCGCAGGTCAGGCCCACCGCCGTCACCAGACAAGCGATGAAGATCAGCGCCGCCAGCAGGAAGCTGCCCGCCCCGCCGAAGGTGTGCTGCACGTAGGAGTGCAGAATGGCCGCGCCGTTGGCGGACTGGTCCACTAGAGTGGCGCTGTCAGAACCCAGACGGAACAACGCCAGGTACAGCAGCGTCAGGCCAACGCCTGCCATCAGGCCAGCCCAGACGGTGTAGCGGGTCAACAGACGCGCTTCGCTGACGCCGCGGGAGCGTGCCGCATTGACAATCACGATCCCGAACACCATCGCGCCGAGGGTATCCATGGTCAGGTAGCCGTTGACGAAGCCATTGGAGAATGGCGCCGTACGATACGCTTCCAGCGCGTCGCTGATCGGGCCCGCTGGCCAGATGATGGCCGCGACCGCCAGCACAATCAGGGCGATAATTTTCAGCGGCGCAAGGAAGTTACCCACGGTGTCCAGCAGTTTGCCCGGATAGAGGGAGACCAGAATCACCAGCGCGAAATAGATAACGCTGTAGATCAGCAGCGGCAGCGGGCCGTCGCCGGTCAGCGGCGCAATACCGACCTCAAAGGAGACGGTCGCGGTGCGCGGGGTCGCGAACAGCGGTCCCACCGCGAGATAACACACCACCGCCAGCAGGATACCCGCAACTTTACCAATCGGGGTGCTCAGGCTTTCAACGCCGCCGCCGACTTTCGCCAGCGCCACCACCGTCAGCACCGGCAGACCCACCGCAGTGATCAGGAAGCCGATCGCCGCTGTCCAGACGTGCTCGCCCGCCTGTAAGCCAACCATCGGAGGGAAAATTATGTTGCCTGCGCCAACAAACAACGCGAAGGTCATAAAGCCCAACGCTATGATGTCGCGAGATTTTAACTGATGGGTCATAAATTCATTACTGCCTGTGGATGTGGTGTTGTAAAAAATGGAAAAATACCGCGCTCCCCTCTCAGGGACGATACAGCGGCCATTGCCGGTAAACTCAGCGAGATATGCTCCCGAAGCGGCGTGGGAAAGAATTGTTTTTGGTATTACCACGCAAAAGCAGTCTGTCATCGACTGCGCAGGCGCAATTTAAACGCTTATAACGTTTTAAAGCAAGGCACGATCGCAAAAGCAGATGATTATGCTGGTTATCAGTTCCACACCAGAATCATTTACCATATTGATGGAAAACCCGTGGCTTATCATGCGAACAAAAAAGCAGCACACGTTCATTAAATAGGCGAGGAAAAAAGGGATGCCAACGAAAATGACCAGCCGGGGCTGGTCATTGGCAAGATAAGCTGACAGCACGCCGATCAGGCGTCGTTTCTGGCAATTAATCGTTCCGGGAGCAGGAAGCTAAAACGGGTTCCCTTGCCCACCGTGCTGTCGATCTCCAGCCGGCTGTCATGATGGTTGACCGCATGTTTGACGATCGCCAGTCCCAGGCCGCTGCCCCCCGTTTGCCGGGAGCGAGCTTTATCCACCCGATAAAAACGCTCGGTCAAACGGGGAATATGCTCTGGCGCAATGCCTGGCCCATTATCCTCGACGCTGAACAGCGCCCCCTGCGGGGTCCGCTGCCAGCTGACGCGAATTTCGGTCCCCGGCGGGGTGTGGTTCACCGCGTTATAGACCAGATTGGAAATGGCGCTGCGCAGTTGCTCCTCATTACCCAGCACCTTGAGCTGCTCGTCAACGGTGAAGATCAGCGTCTGTTTCTCCTGGCTGAGAGTTTGCGCCTCGCGCTCCACCACCCGCAGCATCATCGGCACGTCGATGCGGTCATTCATCGCCAGCGCCGGCGCGGCTTCAATGCGCGACAGCGTCAGCAACTGCTTCACCAGCCCTTCCATACGCTGAGTTTGCTCTCGCATGGTGTGCAGGGCTTTTTCCCGCGTCGCCCCCTCCAGTACCTGCTCCTGCATCATCTCCAGATAGCCCTGCAGCACCGTCAGCGGGGTGCGCAGTTCATGGCTGACGTTGGCGAAAAAGTTCCGCCGCGCCCCTTCCAGCTGATGCATCTGCGTCACGTCGCGCGCCACCATCAGCCACTGCTTGTCGGTGTAAGGCATCACGCGAATTTCCAGATGGCGAGCGTTATTCAGCACCAGGTTGAGTGGCTTAGAAAAATCACGCTGTTTCAGATAGTTGGCGAACTCGGGATAACGCAGGAGGTTGAGAATATTTTGGCCACTGTCGTCCGGCCAGCGCAGGTTTAAAATCTGCTGCGCCAGGCCATTACACCAGAAAATGGCCCCCTCTTCCGTGGTCAGTACAACCGCATCCGGCAGCGATTCCGCCCCGCTGCGAAAGCGTTTAATCAGGCTTCCCAGCTCGCGTCGACGCTTTTTATTACGCATCTGCATCTGATGCAGACCATACAGCAGCGGCTCCCAGCTGCCGCGTCCAGGCGGAGGAGTCATGCTCCGATCCACCCACAACCACCACGACAGGCGCATCAAATTCCAGAAATGCCAGATCAGCAAACCGGTCACTGCCGCCAGTAAAAACCACGGCAGATGACCCACAAACGCCCCCAGAATCAGGGCCGGAATACACGCTAAAAAGAGCTCCAGCGCCAGCCTTTTCCATGACAGCCGTTCCAGCACGGGTCACACTCCTGTCAAAATTCAGAAACGGGCGGAGAAACGATACCCCGTGCCGCGAACCGTTTGCACCATACGATCATGGCCACTGTGTTCCAGCGCTTTGCGCAGGCGGCGAATATGGACGTCCACCGTGCGGTCTTCCACATAGACGTTGGTTCCCCAGACGTGGTTCAGCAACTGCTCGCGGCTGTACACTCGCTCAGGATGGGTCATAAAGAAGTGCAATAATTTAAATTCCGTCGGCCCCATGTCCAGCGGACTGTCGCCGGTCATCACCCGATGCGACGAAGGGTCGAGGCTCAGACCCTGCATTTCGATCACCTCTTCCACCGCCATCGGCGAAATACGGCGCATCACCGCTTTGATCCGCGCCACCAGCTCTTTCGGTGAGAAAGGCTTGGTAATATAGTCGTCCGCGCCGGTCTCCAGGCCGCGAACACGATCCTCTTCTTCTCCACGCGCGGTCAGCATCACAACCGGGATATCCCGCGTCATCGCCTCGCGCTTGAGCAACTTAATAAACTGCAGCCCCGAACCACCCGGCAGCATCCAGTCAAGGAGAATCAAATCAGGCCAGGGTTCATTGAGTTGATTCACCGCGCTGTCATAATCTTCCGCCTCGACGGGCTGAAAGCCATTTTGCTCCAGAACAAAGCAGACCATTTCGCGGATTGGAGCTTCATCTTCAACGACCAGAATTCTTCTCGCCATTATTTACCCTGTGTTTTTTAGCCATCAGTATAGAAGTGCGGCGTCATTATGCGTCACTTTTGTGACAGATTTATGAAAAAAATGACGGTCTGATGATCGGGTAATTTGAAGCATGACGCGGACTTACCCCGCGCCGACAAATGATATACTGCCGCCCATGCTTTTTTCGCTAGGGAAGATTTATGCGCCTCCTTCACACCTCCGACTGGCATTTGGGCCAGAATTTTTACAGCAAAAGCCGCGCGGCAGAACACGACGCTTTTCTTACCTGGCTGCTGGCCCGCGCGCAGGAGCATGAAGTCGACGCCATTATCGTGGCTGGCGATATTTTTGATACCGGCTCGCCGCCGAGCTATGCCCGCGAGCTGTATAACCGTTTTGTCGTCCAGTTGCAGCAGACCGGCTGTCGCCTGGTGGTGCTGGCGGGCAATCACGATTCAGTGGCGATGCTCAATGAGTCCCGCGATATTCTCGCCTTTTTGCACACCACCGTGGTGGCGAACGCCGGCTACGCGCCCATTGAGCTGCCGTTGCGCGACGGCACCCCTGGCGCCATCTTTTGCCCGGTGCCGTTTTTACGCCCCCGCGAGCTGGTTACCAGTCAGGCCGGCCACTCCGGTCGGGAAAAACAGCAACAGCTACTGCAGGCCATCAGCGACTATTATCAGGAGCAGTATCAGCAGGCCTGCGCGCTGCGCGGCGATCGGCCGCTGCCCATCATTGCCAGCGGCCACCTGACCACCGTCGGCGCCAGCAAAAGCGATGCCGTCCGCGACATTTACATCGGCACGCTGGATGCCTTTCCGGCGCAACACTTCCCGCCTGCCGACTACATTGCGCTGGGCCATATTCATCGGGCGCAGGTGGTCGGTGGCTGCGAGCACATCCGCTACAGCGGCTCGCCGCTGCCGCTGAGCTTCGATGAAACCGGCAAAGCCAAATCGGTGCACCTGGTGAGTTTTAACGACGGGCGCCTCAGCGCCGTGGAAACCCTGGAGGTGCCCGTGACCCAGCCGCTGGCAGTGATCAAAGGCGATCTGGCCGCCATCACCGCCCAGCTGGAGCAGTGGCGCGGCGTCGAGCAGGACCCGCCGGTGTGGCTGGATATCGAAATCACCACCGAGGACTACCTGCACGATATTCAGCGTCATATTCAGGCGCTGACGGAGGATCTGCCGGTGGAAGTGTTGCTGGTACGCCGCAGCCGCGAGCAGCGCGAGAAAATATTGCTCAACGCCCAGCGGGAGACCCTCAGCGAACTGAAGGTGGAAGAGGTGTTCGAGCGCCGGCTGGCGCTGACCGAGGTTGACGATGACAAGCGCGCCCGGCTGCACGAGCTGTTCACCCATACGCTGCATACGCTCACCGCGGAGGACGAAAACGCATGAAAATCCTCAGTCTGCGTCTGAAAAACCTCAACTCCCTGAAGGGTGAATGGAAGATAGACTTTACCGCCGAGCCGTTCGTCAGCAACGGCCTGTTCGCCATTACCGGCGCCACCGGCGCCGGCAAAACCACCCTGCTCGATGCCATTTGCCTGGCGCTTTATCACGAGACGCCGCGCCTGAATAAAGTTTCCCAGTCGCAAAATGACCTGATGACCCGCGATACCGCCGAATGTCTGGCGGAGGTCGAGTTTGAAGTCAAAGGCACCGCCTACCGCGCTTTCTGGAGCCAGAACCGGGCACGCAACCAACCGGATGGCAATCTGCAGGCGCCCCGCGTCGAGCTGGCACGCTGCGCCGACGGCAAAATCCTCGCCGATAAGGTCTCGGACAAACTGGAGCAAACCGCGACGCTCACCGGGCTCGACTATGGCCGTTTCACCCGCTCGATGCTGCTTTCCCAGGGACAATTTGCCGCCTTCCTGAACGCGAAGCCGAGCGATCGCGCGGAGCTGCTGGAGGAGCTGACCGGCACGGAAATCTACGGCCAGATTTCGGCCATGGTCTACGAACAGCACAAAGCTGCTCGCCACGCGCTGGAGAAGTTCGAAGCCCAGGCGGCGGGCATCGTTCTGCTGACGGAAGCGCAGCAGCAGGCGCTGCAGGAAAGTTTGCAGGTACTCACTGACGAAGAAAAAACCCTGCTAACGCAGCAGCAAAACCAGCAACAGCAGCTTCAGTGGCTGACGCGCTGCGACGAGCTGGCGCAGCAGCACCAGCAGGCGGTTAGCCGGCAACAGCAGGCCCGCCAGGCGCTGACCGACGCCGCCCCGGCGCTGGCGAAGCTTGAGCTGGCCCAGCCGGCCGCCCAGCTGCGCCCCCTGTGGGAGCGTCAGCAGGAACAGGTGGCAGGTCTGGCGCAAACCCGGCAACGGATCAACGAAGTAAATGCTCGCTTACTTGCCTGCACCGCGCAGCGCGCGCGCATCCGCCGCAGCGCCCTGCACGCTCAGCAGCAGCGTCAGGCTGAACTGACGGACCTGGCGCAGTGGCTGGCGGCCCATGACCGATTCCGCTTATGGGGCCAGGAGATTGCCGGCTGGCGGGCACAATTCTCGCAACTGACGCGCGATAAACAGCAGTTAACGGCTCAGACCACCCGCCTGGCCGCGCTGCGCCAGAAACTAAGCGCTCTGCCGGCCAGCTCCCTGTCATTGTCCGCAGAGGAAGTCGCGGCGGCGATGGCGCAGCAAACGCAATCGCGGCCGCTGCGCCAGCGGCTGCTCTCCCTGCATGAACAGCATCAGCAGTTGCACAAACGCCTGCGGCAGAGCGCCGAGAACATCCAGCAGGCGCAAACGGAGCAGGCAAAACTCAATGCCACCCTGACGCAACGTCGGGAGCAATATAAAGACAAAAACCAGCACTATCTCGACCTGAAGGCGCTCTGCCAGCGGGAAGAAACGATTAAAGATCTGGAAGGTTACCGCACCCGGCTTGAGGCGGGGAAGCCCTGCCCGCTTTGCGGCTCCTGTGAACATCCGGCGATTGAGCAATACGCCTCGCTAACGGTCACGGATAATCAGCGCCGCCGCGATGCGCTGGAAAAAGAGGTCGCCGCGCTGAAAGAAGAAGGTCTGCTGGTCCTCGGGCAGGTCAACGCCCTGACGCAGCAGCTCCAGCGTGAGACCGAAGCGGCCCGGCGGCTCACAGAGGAAGAGCAAGCGCTCACTAAAGCGTGGCAGGAAACCTGCGCCTCGCTGCAGGTCACGCGGGATATTGCGCAAGAGATAAACGACTGGATGCAGGAGCAGGAGCGCTACGAGCAGCAGCTCTATCAGCTCAGCCAGCGTCTGATGTTACAGAGCCAGCTCAACGACCAGCAAGCGCTGGAGCGCCAGGCTCACCAGCAGCTGGAGACCACGCGCCAGGGGCTGGAGAACGCCCTGCAGACGCTGTCGCTCAGCCTGCCGGAAGAAGGCGCAGAAGCCGCCTGGCTGCACGCTCGCGAAAGCGAATTTGCCCGGTGGCAGGCGCAACAGACGCAGCATGGCGTGCTCCAGGAGCAGATCGCCGCCCTGAAACCGCTGCTCGATACGCTGCCGCCCGGCGATGAGGATGACGTGGAGGCTGAGCCGGTGATCCCGGACAACTGGCGTGAAATCCACGAGGAATGCCTGTCGCTGCACAGCCAGCTTGGCGCTCAACAGCAGCTGGAGACCGAAGAAACGGCGCGCGTGCATCAGTCACAGACGCAATTCACGACTGCCCTGGCCGCCAGCCGCTTCAACGATCGGGAGGCGTTCCTCGCCGCGCTGCTGGATGACGAGACCGCCCAGCGGCTGACGCAGTTAAAACAGTCGCTTGAGCAGCAGCTTCAGCAAGCGACGGTGCTCTGCGAGCAGGCGACTCAGCAGCAACAGGCGCATCTGGCGCTGCGGCCGCAAGGATCAGACGCGGACGGCCCCACCCTGCAAACGCAGCTGCACGCCCTGGCCCAGCGGCTGCGGGACAACACGACCCGTCAGGGTGAGATCCGCCAGCAGCTCAGGCAGGATAATGAAAGCCGCCAGCAGCAGCAGGCGCTGGGGCAGCAGATTGCAGAGGCGGCGCAGCTGGCGGACGACTGGGGCTATCTGAATTCGCTGATCGGCTCCAGCACCGGCGACCGGTTCCGCAAATTCGCCCAGGGGCTGACCCTCGATAATCTGGTCTGGCTGGCAAACCAGCAGCTCAACCGCCTGCATGGCCGCTATCTGCTGCAACGCAAGGCCAGCGAGGCGCTGGAGCTGGAGGTGGTCGATACCTGGCAGGCCGACGCCGTGCGCGACACCCGCACCCTCTCCGGCGGCGAAAGTTTTCTCGTCAGCCTGGCGCTGGCCCTGGCGCTGTCAGACCTGGTGAGCCATAAGACACGGATTGACTCCCTGTTTCTCGATGAAGGCTTTGGCACCCTCGACAGCGAAACGCTGGATACGGCGCTGGACGCCCTGGATGCCCTTAACGCCAGCGGCAAAATTATCGGGGTGATCAGCCACGTGGAGGCAATGAAGGAACGTATTCCGGTGCAGATCAAAGTGAAGAAGATAAATGGCCTGGGCTACAGTCGGCTGGACAGAGTGTTTGCGGTGGAGTGAGGTCTGAATTATTGCGATGTCCCCTCACCCTAACCCTCTCCCGGAGGGAGAGGGAACCGTCCGGCGCCGGTCTGTAATTTCGCACGCTATTGCGATTCCCCTCTCCCTGCAGGGTGAGGGGTTCCCGGCCACTGCCTCAACCACCCGCACCGTACCGCTTTTCTCCCTCTCCCTGCGGGGAGAGGGCCGGGGTGAGGGGGAGCGGTTCAGGTCCCCTGGAGCGGCCACAGCCAGGCCGCGCCGCGTACTCCGCTGGAGTCACCGTGCAACGCTTTGCGGATCGGCGTTTCACACTCGCCGCCGAAGACCCACTGCTTCACCAGGTCCGGTACCGTTTGATACAGACGCTCGACGTTGCTCATCCCGCCGCCCAGCACGATAACGTCCGGGTCGAGGATATTCACCACGTGGGCCAGCGATTTCGCCAGCCGCTGTTCATAGCGGCTCAGCGCCAGTTCGGCCTTTTCGTCACCTTCGCCCACCAGACGCATAATCTCGCTGCCGGTTAACCCCTTGCCGCTCAGCCGCTGGTAGTCGGTGGCAAAGCCGGTGCCGGAGATAAAGGTTTCGATACATCCCTGTTTACCGCAGTAGCAGGGCACTTCGGCGCGATAGCGCAGCTCATCGTCGTTCATCCACGGCAGCGGGTTATGCCCCCACTCGCCGGCGTTACCGTTGCCGCCGATATGCGCCCGCCCGTTGAGCGCCACCCCGGCGCCGCAGCCGGTGCCGATAATCACCGCAAACACCGTTTGCGCCCCCGCCGCCGCGCCGTCCACCGCCTCCGACACCGCCAGACAGTTGGCGTCGTTGGCCAGCCGGACTTCACGCTCAAGGCGCAGGCTGAGATCCTTATCAAAGGGCTGGCCGTTGAGCCAGGTCGAGTTGGCGTTTTTCACCACCCCGGTATAGGGCGAAATTGTGCCAGGAATGCCCATCCCCACGGTACCCTGCTGCCCGGTCGCCTGCTCGGCCATCGCTACCAGGGTGGCGATAGTCTCGATGGTTTGCCGGTAGTCCTCACGCGGCGTGGGTAACCGGTGGCGAAACAGCTGCTCTCCCTGGTCGCTCAGGGCTATCACTTCGGTTTTTGTTCCACCTAAATCAATACCAATACGCACGCTCAGCTCCTCACCCCGATTAACAATGCAAGCATAGCGACAATTCGCTATCATGCCCGCCTGATTTAACGATAAAGCCGTGGAAATTATCATGCTGTGGTTCAAAAATTTAATGGTTTACCGTCTCAGCCGCGATATCGAATTGCGCGCCGAGGAGATGGAAAAACAGCTGGCCGAGCTGACATTTACCCCGTGTGGCAGCCAGGATATGGCGAAAACCGGTTGGGTGTCGCCGATGGGATCGCACAGCGACGCGCTGACGCATACGGCAAACGGCCAGATCATTATCTGCGCGCGTAAAGAAGAAAAGATCCTGCCGTCGCCGGTGATCAAGCAGGCGCTGGAGGCGAAGATCCAGAAGCTGGAAGCCGATCAGGGCCGCAAGCTGAAGAAGACCGAGAAAGATTCCCTGAAAGATGAAGTGTTGCACTCGCTGCTGCCGCGCGCCTTCAGCCGCTTCAGCCAGACGATGATGTGGATCGATACCGTTAACGGCCTGATCATGGTGGACTGCGCCAGCGCGAAGAAAGCGGAAGACACGCTGGCCCTGCTGCGTAAAACCCTCGGTTCACTGCCGGTGGTGCCGCTGACCCTGGAGAATCCGATTGAGCTGACGCTGACCGAGTGGGTCCGCTCCGGCACCGTGGCGCAGGGCTTCCAGCTGCTGGATGAAGCCGAGCTGAAAGCGATGCTGGAAGATGGCGGCGTGATCCGCGCCAAGAAACAGGATCTGGTCAGCGACGAAATCGCCGTGCACATTGAGGCCGGGAAGGTCGTCACCAAGCTGGCGCTGGACTGGCAGCAGCGTATTCAGTTTGTGATCTGCGACGATGCGTCAATTAAGCGCCTCAAGTTCTGCGATGAATTACGTGACCAAAACGAAGATATCGATCGGGAAGATTTCGCCCAGCGCTTTGACGCCGACTTTATCTTAATGACCGGCGAGCTGGCTGCCCTGATCCAAAGCCTGGTAGAAGGGCTCGGCGGCGAAGCGCAGCGCTAAGCGCCGCTTTCCTTCCTGCCAGGCAGGAAGGAAAAAACAACCCGGCGGCAGGCGCCGGGTGTCACTCTGGCTTACAGATAGCGGCACAGATAAGAGGTTGGCTCAGCCACCTGCAGATGAAATTCGCTGTTGCCTGGCACATTGAAAACTTCGCCGGCGGCGTAAACTTTCCACTCAGTCTCACCCGGCAGCAGGACATTCAGCGCCCCGCTGACCACCGTCATCTCTTCCGGCTGCGCCGTACCAAAGGTGTATTCCCCTTCCGCCATCACGCCAACGCTGGCGCGACCGGTACTGCTGCTGGTGAAGCCAATGGATTTCACTTTTCCGTCAAAGTATTCATTGCTTTGAAGCATAAACAAGCCCTTCTGATCGTCGGTTAAAGGCTCAATATAGGGGGCGCTCCTTGCCCCTGTCACGTGAAATTAACACATTAGACCAATAGTTCTGCCGCCAGTCGGGAAACCAGCACATTCGACAGCAAAACCGGGACGTCCAGGGCTTTTTGTAACACATCGCGGTGATGCTGATAGTAACCGAGACAGTCGAGCACCAGCACGTCGGCGCCCTGCTCCAGCAGCGTTTTGCCGGCGCTTAATAACTCACTGTCGCTGCCGGTAAAAGGGTTGGCCAGCGCGTAGTACGGCGACTTTTCCAGCGAGAGCCACTTTTGCCGCTGCATAGGCATGATCTCTTCCACCGGCACGATCACCCCCACCTGATGCCCATCGACGATCGACGCCACCAGCGGCGGGATGATCCGCTGCGGCTCAAGAAGGATCGCATGGTGGGTGGTAAAACCGCTTAACTGTTCGGAGCTAAGCAACAGGATCACATCATAGTTCTGCCGATCCAGCATCGCGATCACGCTGCGGATATCGCGTTCAATTTTCTGCCGCGATACCATCACCAGTTGGTTATCATTGAGCAAGGTCAGCAGGCCCTGCTCGCCGTCACCCACCGCGTACTCTTTGGTTACCTCAGCATGTGTCATATCGCCCAGCAAACTAATGTGGGTGATCTGTTCTTCCCTGATATGTTCGGTCAGGAGCGGCAACACTCCCGCCAGCGGCACAACGCCGATGGTCAAAATTGCCATCGTTGCACTACTCATATCATGTACCTTTTCACTACCACTGCTTCAAGACAGACTTACCACACACGGCATCCGCCCCCCCTGGTGAGTAAAAATCAACCGTCGAGAAGCGTAGCAGTTCCGCGCCGCGGTTGAATGTAAAGATTGCCGGGCGACAGCGGCGTGCCTGAAAAATCCGTGTGTTAGATATTCATTAGTACGACTGATAAATAAAAAATGTGAGATACGCCCGATATTGCCAGTATGGCCGGCAATCCGGGCTCAGGGGTTACGACTTATCAGGATCTTCATAGCGCCGCTTGGCATCCACGGCTTCCTGCTCGGTAGGATGTTCGCTGATCAGCGAATTGGGTTCAGGATAATCCGCGCGGAGTTGATACCAGGTGACGGTCTGACCCTGCGGGCCTTTCTCTACCGCAACCACGCGCGCTTCTCTCGGATATGGGGGCCTGTTTGGCATAGTTCTTCCTTCTTCTGGTATCAGAACTATCAAGTATAGGCGCCCTTCGCCGCCTTAATGTAAGTAAATTCTTAACTTACCGGGGTTGCCGTCGCGCCGCACAGCATGGTCATAATCTGCTCCACCACCCGATCCGGGGAGGCCGTGGCATCGACAATATGATGGGCGGCATCACGGTATAAGGCTTCGCGCTGCGCCAACACCTCGCCCACTTCCTCACGTACCGGCTTACCGGTGAGCGTCGGACGCTGTTCGGCTTTTGGGTAGGCCTCCAGACGATCAATGAGCGCCGACACCGAGGCCTGCAGATAGATCACCACGCCGTTCTCCCGCATAAACTGGCGATTACCTTCCGCCAGCACAATACCGCCGCCGGTGGCGATCACCGTATTCGGCAGAGTCACGGCCTTCAGCGACAGGGTCTCCAGTTCGCGAAAACGCGCCCACCCTTCTGCCTGCACGATCTCTGCCACCGTCCGCTGCTCATGGGCCTGCAGCCGATGATCGGTATCGGAGAACTGAAAATGCCGCGCTCGCGCCAGCGCATGACCGACGGTGGTTTTACCGCAGCCGCGTGGCCCGATGAGAAAGATTGGCTGTGTCATGACCGAAGACCCCCTGGTTCCGCCTGTCGTAAAATATGAAAACGAAAGAACGTATTATCGCTGTTTGTTCCGTAACGTAGTCGTAAACAAAACGTTACACAACTTCTTTACACCCCATCACCACAGTGACAAAAGGGGCTCTTGATGTAAACTTATCATTGCATTAAGTGTTTAACCAGCTTTACTTTCGGCTGGGCGTTATTTTTTATCCAACGCTGGCGTAAACGGTAACACATTTATGCATAGCTTTACGAAGCAACATATTTACAACATCGTGTTTCAGACGCACCCTGATGCCTATTCGACAGTGTGACAGAGGAATGTAACATGCAATCTGAAGAACAACGCCTTATTGATGGACTGTTTTCCCGGCTAAAAGAGTCTGAGGCGCACAGTGCATCGCGCGATACCAGCGCCGAGGAGCGGATTGCCCAACATGTAAGCGCGCAGCCGGCGGCCCCCTACTATATGGCGCAAACCATTCTTATCCAGGAAGCCGCGATTAAACAGCTTAACGATCGCATCCAGGCGCTGGAGAGCCAGGTCAGCCAGCTGCAGGCGGCGAAGCCCAGCAGCGGCGGATTCCTCTCCGGCCTGTTTGGCGGTGGCGGCTCGTCACGCGGCTCTGACCCCATCCCGGGCGCGGAGCAATACGGTCGCCCGCAGGCCAGCGCCCAGCCGCAGTATGCCCCGCCGCAACAGCAACAGAACTATGCCCCGCAGGCAGCGGCACGCGGCGGCGGCTTTATGGCAGGCGCGCTGCAAACGGCCGCAGGCGTAGCGGGCGGCGTGGTGCTGGGCAATATGCTGACCAACATGTTCAGCGGCTCGCACCCGCAGGAGATTGTCAATATCATCGAAGAGCAGCCGCAGCCTGCTGCCGCCGCCGCGCAGGACGCCACCGCGGGTGACGATCCGTTCCGCCAGGGAGACGATCAGTTCCTTGCCGACAACACCTGGAACGACGACTTCGACGCCGGCTTTGGCGACGATGATATTGGCAGCGACGACGATAGCTGGGTTTAACCCTGCTGACGCTTAACCGCCAGCAACCACTTCTCCAGCTCGGCAGCAAACTGTTGCCGGTCGCGCTGCGATAAACTATCCGGGCCGCCGGTCTGCACGCCGCTGGCCCGCAATGTCTCCATAAAATCCCGCATCGTCAGGCGCTCGCGGATCGTCGCCTCACTGTAGCGTTCCCCGCGCGGATTCAGCGCCGCCCCGCCCTTCGCCAGCACCTCTGCCGCCAGCGGGATGTCGGCGGTGATGACTAAATCTCCCGCCGCGCACTGGCGAACGATTTCGTTATCCGCCACGTCAAAACCTTGCTCAACCCGCAAAGTGCGGATGAAACGCGACGGCGGCACGCGCAGCGGCTGATTCGCCACCAGCGTCACCGGGGTCTGGGTACGCTCTGCCGCGCGGAACAAAATCTCTTTAATCACGTTCGGACACGCGTCCGCATCTACCCAAATAGCCATGCCAGCTCCTGTTACCTGCAATAAGTGACGCCAATGTTACCTGCTTTTCTCCCCCATGAAAGCGCCAGGATGGTAAGCTAATCAGATCGTAACGAAAAAAGCAGAGGGGAATGGTGATGGATAAGAAAATTGGCTTTATCGGCTGCGGCAATATGGGTAAGGCCATTCTGGGTGGACTGATCGCCAGCGGCCAGGTACAGCCGGGACAAATCTGGGTCTACACCCCGTCGCCGGATAAGGTTGCGGCTCTGCGCGACCAGTATGGCATCAACGCCGCCGGGAGCGCTCAGGAAGTGGCGCAGATTGCCGATATCGTCTTCGGCGCGGTTAAGCCGGGGATCATGACCAAAGTGCTGGGCGACGTCGCCTCAAGCCTGAATAAAGAGTCGCTGGTGGTCTCCATCGCCGCCGGGGTCACGCTTGAGCAACTGGCGCGCGCCCTCGGTCACGATCGCAAAATTATTCGCGCGATGCCCAATACGCCGTCACTGGTCAACGCCGGTATGACCTCCGTCACGCCTAACGCGCTGGTGAGCAGCGAAGATGTGGCCGAAGTGCTGACCATTTTCCGCTGCTTTGGCCAGGCGGAACAAATTGCCGAGCCGATGATCCATCCGGTGGTGGGCGTGAGCGGCTCCGCGCCGGCCTATGTCTTTATGTTTATCGAAGCGATGGCCGATGCCGCCGTCCTCGGCGGCATGCCGCGCGCCCAGGCCTATAAATTCGCCGCCCAGGCGGTAATGGGCTCCGCCAAAATGGTGCTGGAGAGCGGCGAGCATCCGGGGGCGCTGAAAGATATGGTCTGCTCGCCTGGCGGGACCACCATCGAAGCCGTCCGCGTACTGGAAGAGAAAGGGTTCCGCTCCGCGGTGATCGAAGCCATCACCCAGTGTATGGAGAAATCAGAGAAACTGAGCCGCTCCTGAGCCTGAGAGGGTAGGCAGCAATGCCCTGAGTGTTCAAAGAAGAAGGGAGCGGATAAGCGCTCCCTTTTTTTCAGGCTTTCTTCAGGCAGGTACTCATGAAGGTACTGCGTTCATCACCCTTCAACGATTTTGCCGAGGCCGCTTTGTTGCAGTCGCTCATCTTCTGCTGCTGAGGGGTGAGCGCTTTTCCTTGCGACGTAGTGGTCTCTTTTTTCAGGCACTGGCTCATAAACGTTTTGCGCTCATCTCCTTTCAGCGCTTTGGCTGACGCTTGCTGATTGCAGTCCGTCATCTTTTGCTGCTGTGGAGTGGGCGTTTTTTCTGCCGCGCCAACCGCGCTGATAAAGATCAAGCCAAACAGTAGAGTCATTAGTAAGGTTATTTTCATCGCACCATCCTTCTGTGAGTGGATCGTTGTAAGTCTGGACGCAGATAGAAAAAAAACCAGCCGGTGACGCGATTTCGCCACCGGCAGCGACTTATTTCAGACTCAGGGCGGCTTTCATGGTCGAGAACAGGTCGGTCTGGTCGGTCAGGCCGACGACGTTAGCCGCGTGTGGACCGTAGGCCGCAATGCGCAGCTGGGTGCCGGTATGCTCCATCGACTCTTCCTCAGAGTTGCCGTAGCTCATGACCATCACTGCGCCATCGTGGGTATTCAGAGCCTGGGTCAGTCCCGGGGCTTTGCTGTCCGCCGGAATGATCTGGCTGGCGTGCGCATGGTCGGCGGTGACGATCACCAGGGTATTGCCGTCTTTTCGCGCAAACTCCAGCGCCTTCTGCACCGCTTCGTCGAGGTCTACGGTTTCGCCGATCTGGCCACACGGATTCGCCGCATGATCCTGTTTATCGATGGAAGCGCCTTCCACCTGCAGGAAGAAACCTTTCTCGTTGCGGCTCAGCAGGTCAATCGCTTTCTCCGTCATCTGCGCCAGCGTCGGCACCGAGGCGTCGCGTTTCGGGTTTGGCGTACAGGTCACCGGCGCCTTATCGATATTGCCGTGATAAGACGCCTTCGGCCCTTCCCAGCGAACCGGCATATTGCCATCGGCGAAGAGTCCCAGCAGCGGCTTAGCCTGACTGGCGTCAGTCGCGGCGGCAAGGGAAGCCGCGTCGGTCACAATCTGGTAGCCGCGCGCTTCCGCCTGCTCGCGCAGGGTTTTGCCCTGCCACTCGCCCGCCGTCGCCGTTTCGGCAAAGGTCTTCGCCCCGCCGCCTAAGGTGACATCCGGCCGGGCGTTCAGCAGCTGTTCGGTAATGGAGCCTTTGCCCCCTTTCTCCAGCGCATTGCTGGGGCATTTTTCACTGGTGACCGTGGGGCCGTAACATTTACGCGATGTCACATGCGCCACCAGCGCTGCGGGGGTGGCGTCCTGCAGCTCGGCGGTGGAAACGTTGCCGGTGGCCAGCCCCGCCGCTTTCGCCAGCTCGAGGATGGTCTGATGCGCGTTCTCATGAATATCGACGCCCAGCGCGCCGTTATAGGTCTTGACGCCGGTGGTCCAGGCGGTGGCGGACGCCGCCGAGTCGGTCACGTAGTCCGGTTTCCCGGTTTTTTTATCCAGCGAATAGTGCGTGTACTGCCCGGTTAACGGCAAGGCGTCAATCCCTTTAAAGAAACCGCCTGCCCCTTGCGCATAATTTCGCGCAGCGGTAATTTCCGAATCACCCATGCCATCGCCAATCAGCAAAATAACGTTTTTAGCCGGCTTATTGATTAACGAGGCGCGCAGCGCTTCGGTTTGATCTCCGGTTAAACGACGCGCGCCGCCGGGAGTGGTGATATCTCCCTGCGCAGCGCGATTTTCCAGAACCGGCGCAGCAGTCGTTTCTGCATGAATAACCGGCGAGCCCAGCAGAGGAACCAGGGCAATAAACAGGGCGCTTAATTTCACTTTTGTCATCTCCATGTAAAAAATACTTAAAAAAAACAAAACGAGGGAGACTTTATAAAAGGGAGATGACAGAAAAATGACGGCATCCTTGTCGTGTCATAAAGACTAGCTACGAGGATGCCGCAACAGCTTCTTTAGATATTGCTGCAGCAGCATCGCATCCTGGTCGTTGACCGGCGGACAGGGCGTCACCTGGTCAATCGCCTGTTCTATATCCTGAATCAATGCCTGCTGGGCATCATGCTCCATATGGCGCAATAATGCGGTGACCACGATCTCCAGCGCTTCAACCTGCACCGTCAGTTCCTTTGCTTCTTCTTCCTTTTGCGCCAGTTTAACCAGTAACTCAGCAATGAGATTCTTCATAGCACCAGTTCCTTATGCGAGGCCTGTTTTTGATTGGGATGTCATACCCGATGACGGACCTCAGAATTACTTAAAATAAGAATCATCGCAACACCCAATATACAGCGAAACGTTTTACCACAACAAAATACCACTATAAATAGTATTGTTTAATCATGGTCGGGGATGGTTATAACCAGATGGCGCAGGAAATAATAAAATGGAATAGCGCTCACGGCATGGCGATAACAAAAAGTAATGGTAAATGTACCGACGGTGAATAACGCTGACGGTATCGCGATAAATACCGTCAGCAGAGGTTCAGGCGTTAGCCCGGCGGGTGCGGCGCAGCATCCATGCCAGCTGCCAGAGGTTAATGAAAACGATAATGGCGGTAGCAATAAACACCCAGCGGAAGCCGGCCATCGCCGATACAGAGGCGCCAATCAGCGGCCCGGCGACGTTGCCCAGATACATAAACGACTGGTTATAGCCAAAGATGCGTCCGGTGACGCTGTCGCTGCTGTATTTCAGCAATAAAGTCTGCACCGCCGGGAGCATCGCGCCATCGGCAAAGCCGAGCAGGAAACGCAGCGTACCCAATTGCAGCGGGGTGGTGACAAAAGACATGGCGAAAAACATCACCACTGCGCAGCAGAGCGTCGCGAGCAGGATCCGCGAGGTACCGATGCGATCGCCTAACTTACCCAGCCGTGGCGCAGAAATCAGCGCCGACACGCCAGGCACCGCGGCGATCATCCCGGCCAGAAAGGCGATATTGTTGCTGTCCGGCGCCATCGATTTGATAAACAGCGCCAGGATCGGGCCAATTGAGCCGTTGCACAACTGGATCACCAGGGTGGTGAAGAACAGGCTGATCACCAGCCCCGGATAGGGTAAAGAGGCAAGGACTTGTTTTCCGGTGAGGCGCTCGCTTTTACTGACCTGAGGGCGCCCTCCCTCTTTGATCAGAAACAGGGTCACCAGAAAACTGATGGTCAGCAGGATCGCCGTAATAAAAAAGACCATCCGCAGCCCGACGTGGTCCGCCAGGAAGCCGCCCAGCAGCGGGCCGCCGATCACGCCGCTGATTTGCGCGGTTGATAGCGTGCTCAGCGCCCAGCCGCTGCGCTCGCGCGGCACCTGGGAGGCCACCAGCGCCATGGCGTTGGGGATATAACCGGAGGTTAAGCCCATGATCGCCCGCAGGATAAACAGCTGCCAGACGTTAGTGGCGAAGGCCTGCAGTAAAATAGCAATCGCCATCCCCAGCGAGGCACGCAGCAGCATCAGCTTGCGGCCTTTGCGGTCTGCCAGGCTCCCCCACATCGGCGAGACGATCGCCGAGACAAGAAAAGTCACGCTGAAGGTCAGCCCCGACCACATCGACAGCGCTTCATGCGAGGTAACGCCCAGCTGGGAGACGTAGAGGGGCAAAAAAGGGAGAATTTGACTGATCGCCAGGCCGGTAAAAAAGCAACCAAACCAGACGGAGATGAGATTAACCTTCCAGGATTCCATAACTACGCGTATTCATTAATGATTTGCCAATTATTACCTAGCTTAGCAATTTCATTCCACTGGTGTACTACCATAGATGCGCTGGCGGTGAGTTTGGTGTTTTATGAGTGCGGATGAGAACCTGACGAAGCATTTTCTGGTCATTTAGGCTGCTCACAGCGCTTTATGCTCAAAAGCAGAAGCCCTGCCCGCGCATCCCCAGATGAAAATGATTGGCGTGAGCCGCATTGTACTCTGGCCCCAGCGCGTTGCCGAAGTAGTGGCAGCTGTTGTTCAACAGCGCCGCCAGCCAGGGATGCGAGGTCTCGCTCCGCCAGCCCTGCAGGACGCTGACGCGTCGGCCGTCCGCCAGGCGGAAACCGCTGACGTCCAGCGCGTCCGCCGTGGCGTGTTCACTGCGCCGCGCCTGTTGCCGATGGTAGATATTGCGACAGGCGAAGCTGCCGAGATGATCGATCTGGCGCAGATCGCTCGCCATCAGTTGACGGGTCAGCGGTTTCGCCTGCTGCTCGACATACAGCGCACTGCTCAGCGCCAGCGGGCAGCTGGCGAGGAAACTGCTGCTCAGCGTCACGCTGCCAAAATTCGCTACCCGCACCACGTTATGCAGCGGGCAGCTTCCCTCGCTGTCCGCCACCGGCTGGCTGGCGATAAGCCGGCGGCGATTGGCTTCCGCCAGCAGGGAGGCGCACTGGTCTGCCGTCAGCCTGCGCAGCTTGAATGACGTCAACCAGCCCGGGGGATCGTCAAGCGCCAGCGGCGCCAGCGGATTCAGGTGCGGCGGCAGATAGCGGTATCCTAACAGGCCCGCGCCGAGCAGCCCGGCCAGCACCAGCAGCGTCTTTCCTCTCACGCCCACTCCCGTCAATTGATCAGGTAAATATTATGGCAGGCAGGCAGCGGTTTCACATGGTATGTTATGCCCTTTGATGTTATCTGGATGGAAGTTGAAATGGCAAAGATGAGGGTTGGGATCGTTTTTGGCGGCAAGTCGGCGGAGCATGAAGTGTCGCTGCAGTCAGCGAAGAATATCGTGGAAGCGATTGATAAATCGCGCTTCGATGTGGTTCTGTTGGGTATTGATAAACAGGGGCTATGGCACATCAACGACGCCGGCAACTACCTGCTCAATGCTCAGGATCCTGCCCGCATTGCCCTGCGTCCTTCCACGGTGACCCTGGCGCAGATCCCGGGCCGCGAAGCACAGCAGCTGATTAACGCCGACAGCGGCCAGCCGCTGGCGGCTATCGATGTGATTTTCCCCATCGTCCACGGCACGCTGGGCGAGGATGGCTCCCTGCAGGGGATGCTGCGCATGGCGAATCTGCCTTTCGTTGGTTCCGATGTGCTGGGTTCCGCGGCCTGTATGGACAAAGACGTGACCAAACGTCTGCTGCGCGATGCCGGGCTCGCCGTCGCCCCGTTTATCACCCTGACCCGCGCCAACCGCGCGCAGTTCAGCTTTGCCGATGTTGAAGCGAAGCTGGGGCTGCCGCTGTTCGTGAAGCCGGCCAACCAGGGATCATCGGTTGGCGTCAGCAAAGTTAAAAACGAAGAGCAGTACCATCAGGCGGTGGCCCAGGCCTTTGAATTTGATCATAAAGTCGTGGTGGAACAAGGCATTAAAGGGCGGGAAATTGAGTGTGCGGTGCTGGGTAACGACCACCCGCAGGCCAGCACCTGCGGTGAAATTGTCCTCAACAGCGAGTTTTACGCCTACGACACCAAATATATCGATGACCAGGGCGCGCAGGTGGTGGTCCCGGCCGCCATCGCCCCTGAGATCAACGACAAGATCCGCGCGATTGCAGTGCAGGCCTACCAGACCCTGGGCTGCAGCGGCATGGCCCGCGTCGACGTCTTCCTCACCGCCGAGAACGAGGTGGTGATCAACGAGATCAACACCCTGCCGGGCTTTACCAACATCAGCATGTATCCGAAGCTGTGGCAGGCCAGCGGCCTCGACTACACCAGTCTGATCACCCGGCTGATTGAGCTGGCGCTGGAGCGCCATGCCGCGGACCGGGCGCTGAAAACCTCCATGAACTAAAACGCGTTTATCGCGCCTGGCAGCAGGGGTCTCAGGCCTCTTCTGCCGGGCGGCGGCGGATCACCAGGCCCGCGGCCCAGAAGCTAATGACCCAGGTGACCAGACCGACGGCGTAGGATTGCCAGCCCTGTGTTTCAAACCCCAGCAGCCCCACCACCCCATTGAGAATAAAAATTAGCCCCAGCGCCACCGCGTAGTAGTGCCAGTCGCGGCGAATTTTATCTGTGAGCTTCATGCGACCTCCAACAGCAAAAAAACGCATCTTCGCATAGCCGCCCGCGGCGGTCTGTAGCGCGGGAGAGAATGTTGCTGGATTGCGACGCCGCTCTCCCTTTTCCATTCCTGTGGCGCGGTTAACACACCAGCGAAAACAGGATTATTCCTGGACGGCAATTACCAGCAATCTGATACTGACAATGGCCCCTCACTGCCAGAATACCTGCCATAGAGCTGGAGAAAAAACCAGCAGTACAGAGGTGGGAGGGCCTATGGCTGAATTCAGTTTTTCAAAATCGCTTTTGGGAAATAAAAAAAGAGGGGCGTTGACCGGCAGCCATGTCGCCTACGGCCTGTTCGTGCTAGTCTGCTGCTGGGCCGGCGCGCAGATGCTCAGCATGCTGATCCACGCTCCGGGGGTATTTGAACGCTTGATGCAAACGCAGGACGCCAGCCGTCCGCAAGTCGACATCAGTCTCGCCGTTGGCACCCTCTTTGGCCTGATCCCTTTCCTGATCGGCTGCTCGTTCATCGGGCTGCTGGCGCTCATTGTGCGCTGGCGTCAGCGCCGTTAACGCCGCGCCATACAATTTGCCCGCCGCTCATCAACCCGTTTTGCAAACCACGCCGTCGTCAGATTACGGGTAATTTTCGGACTCTCAAGCTGGATCCCTGGCAACATCTCCCGCGGCAGAGTCTTGCCCGCCCTTTTCTCGGCGAGGCGGAAAACCTGCTGATAAAGGTCGGTCTTCTCAAACGCCAGGCTGTCGCCCTTTTTCAACTGGCTGTGGATCTCGCTGTCGCTCATTCCCAACTGGCCCGCCAGACGACGCACCGCCAGCTCGGTGCTGCCCGGTTCCTCGCTGTCGTAGCGGATAAGGTCGCCGTCGAGCGCCAGTTTCACCCCGCTGGCTTTCACCACCGCGTTCTGGAAGGCGGCGTTACGGCTGGCATACCAGCCGGCGTTGAAGTCGGCAAAGCGGTACAGCGGCACGCTGTAGCTGGCCGGGTAATTCAACAGATGATAGGTGCCAAACCACAGGCCGCCGCGCAGGCTGAAGACCTCCTGGCGCACCGTCCCGTTCATTTTCCACGGGTAGCCGGAGGTGTGCTGCTCGGCAAAGGCAATGCTGACCTGCATCGGCCCCCCGGTGTGCACCGGGTTAAGTGAACCGAACAGCTTCTGCCCCATCGGCACCATCCCGATAAAGTCATCAAAAATGGCGCTCAGCTGCTTTTCCGTCTTCACATTGTCCAGACGGTCGCTATAGCTTTTACCGTTTGGCGAGGTGATCTTCAGCGCGGTATGGACCAGAAACGGCGGAATGTGCATTTTTTCCGCCCGGCGGTCAATTTCCTGCCAGGCGATTTTATTCAACCCCGGCACCACCGGATCGGACTGATAGTTAGACTCCTGCTGCGCGACCGCCAGCACCGAGCAGACATTCTCTTCCGTCGGCGCCAGCTTCTGGCTGTCAAACGCGGTGGCGATGGCTTGCGCCCAGGCCTCCCGATCCTTGACGCTGGCCGGCATTTTCTGCCGCACCACCGACGCCACGTCAACGGGCTTCTCGCCCTTTTTCAGCGTCGGGGCCTGCTGGCTGGTACAGGCGCTCAGCACCATGGCCGCCAACAGCGTCAATGAACCGGGAATAATGCGCGATAAACGTGCGGCCATCATGCTTCCTTGTCTTAATTAACGTAATGTCGGGATCGCTTCCTGCAGCGGCTTGCCGTCCAGCTCGCGTTCAAAACTGCGCAGACGTTTGTAGATGGACATCAGTTCCACCAGCGTCGTCCACGAGCTAATCAGGTACTGGAACGAGCCGCGCACCTGGCCGAAGACGTTGGTAATTTGCGTCATCAGCCCGAGGGTAATCGTACCGGCAACGATCGACGGAAACAGCAGGAAAAGGCCGAAAACGTTATCCACCTGCAGGTAGAGAATGCGGGCGATATTGAAATACATATAGTGGAAATAGAGACGGAAATAGTTGCGACGCACCGCGCTGAACAGCTCGCGCACCGTCGGCGGCGTGGCGCGGGTTTCATCGTCCTCACCGTAGACCAGCTCTTTACGATAGGCGGCTTCCACGCGCTGGTTTTTAAACTCCAGGCCCGGCAGCTTAATCCCCACCACCGCCAGCAGGCCGGTCCCCATCAGCGACCAGACGATAGCGGCAATCACCAGACCATACGGCAAATGGCCGACGATAGGCAGGTCGGGAACGTGTTCGGAGAGCGTCACCAGCACCGGCAGGAAGGCGATCAAGGTCATCACCGCGTTGATAAAGCTTACCCCCATATCTTCCAGGGTGGAGGCAAAGCGCATGGTATCTTCCTGCACACGCTGCGCGGCGCCTTCGATATGGCGCAGATGCTGCCAGTGGGCCATATAGTGTTCGTTCATCGCCGTGCGCCAGCGGAAGACGTAGTGGCTGACGAAGAAGTTGTTCATCACGCCAATGATCACCGCGATGAGCGCGATGCCGAGAAAGATGCCGATCTCATGATAAAACTGGTTGATGCTGACCTTATGCGGGGTGGCCAGCGCGCTCTGGATCAGGTCGTAGAACGGCGCATACCAGGCGTTGATCGCCACCCCGACTTCCACCAGAAACCAGGTGACGAAGATGATGAGCGACGTGCCGAGAATCGACCAGTACTGCCAGCGATGCGGGCAGTAGACAAACCAGAAGAGTGCAAACACGCCGACGCAAAACAGATAGTAAGCGTAGAACACCAGATAGTTGAGCGACCAGAAGCGCGCCGCGCTGATCGCCACATTTTGCGATGCTCCGGTGACCCGCAGCAGCCAGTCGCCGCCGCCCGCCTGCCAAAAGATCACGGCCAGCAGCGACCAGATAAAGGCAGAAATAAAAAACGGCCCCGGTTTGGGGAAAAAAGATTTAAACATCATTGTCTCCTGCTAACTTCTTATCGTTCTGCTATTGCTGTGTACGACGCATACGTCGGCCGCCGCGTGGATGCGTTCTCGCGGGGCAGACGAATGATAAGACCGGATATCAACAGCTTAGTTCTGCTGCCAGGCGTGCAGAATTGTTTCTGTGGGTTTCACCTGTAAAGGATTGCCAGGAACGGTCAGCGTACGCCACACCTCATTGTAGTGGGCGATAAGCGTCGCGGCCTGCGCGGCGGGGCGGTCGGCGGTGGTATGGGCATCTTCCGCGATCACAATACCGTACCCGCGGCTGGCGCCGTTTTTAATGGTGGTGTCGAGGCAGTAGTCGGTGGCGCAGCCGCAGATGACGAACTGCTGAATGTCGTGTTCGTCCAGCACCTGCGCCAGCGAGGTGTGGTAGAAGGCGTCGCAGGCGGTTTTGGTGACATACAGCGCGCCAGCTGGCTGTTCCAGCTCGGGAAGCAGGGCGAAGCCTTCGCTGCCGGCTTCGAGGCCGCCGGCCTCATCATGCTGAATGAAAATAACCTTGTCCGCCGCGCGCACCAGACGATTAATTTGCGCGACGCAGCGCTCGCGCGCCAGACGCGGCGTGGCGAACACGCCGTTTTGCATATCCACGACCATCACTACCCGTTGAGCCGTCATTGTTCTCTCCCACGAACTTTCAGCCAAACGGTCATCATACGCGGCAGCGGAAAAAGCCGATATCTGAAAGCGTAAAAAAGTCTTTTTTACGCACCGTTACCTTTTTCCTGCAGGAATGTCGTGAATCCCACTTTGTTCTGCGCCACTTCGTAGTATAAATACCCTCTTCTTTTTTATTTATTTAATGGATGATCTCCGTTGAAACGTAGTTTGCTCATTTTTGCTGCGCTGTGCGCGGCGTCGTGGACCTCGGTGCAGGCCGCACAGCCTACCGTTGACCCGGTTTTCGCCTCGGATGTGGTCGATCGTTACGCCAATCATATCTACTACGGCAGCGGCGCCACCGGCATGGCGCTGGTGGTTATCGATGGCAATCAGCGTGTTTTTCGCAGCTTTGGCGAAACCCGCCCGGGGAATAATCAGCACCCGCAGCTCGACTCGGTGATCCGTATCGCCTCCCTCAGCAAACTGATGACCAGCGAGATGCTGGTGAAGCTGCTCGACCAGGGAGTGGTGAAACTCAACGATCCGCTGAGCAAATACGCCCCGCCGGGTACCCGGGTGCCTGACTGGCAGGGAAAACCAATCACCCTGGTTAACCTCGCAACCCATACCAGCGCCCTGCCGCGCGAGCAGCCTGGCGGCGCCGCTCATCGTCCGGTGTTTGTCTGGCCGACCCGCCAGCAGCGCTGGAACTGGCTCTCTACCGCGACCCTGAAGACCGCGCCGGGCTCACAGGCGGCCTACTCCAACCTGGCCTTTGATTTACTGGCGGACGCGCTCTCCACCGCTGCCGGCAAACCTTATCCGCAGCTGTTTGAAGAACAGATCACCCGGCCGCTGGGGATGAAGGACACCACCTTTACCCCGTCACCGGATCAGTGCCAGCGGCTGATGATCCCGGAAAAAGGCGCCAGCCCATGCAACAACACCCTGGCGGCGATCGGCAGCGGCGGAGTCTACTCGACGCCGGGGGATATGATGCGCTGGATGCAGCAGTTCCTGTCATCCGATTTCTATACCCGCAGCCAGCAGGCCGACCGGATGCAGACGCTGATTTATCAGCGTAACCAGCTGACCCGGGTGATTGGTATGGACGTGCCGGGCCGCGCCGACGCGCTGGGCCTCGGCTGGGTGTATATGAAGCCGAAGAATGGCCATCCGGGGATTATTCAGAAAACCGGCGGCGGCGGCGGGTTTATCACCTATATGGCGATGAATCCGCAGGCTAACGTCGGCGCCTTTGTGGTAGTAACCCGCTCGCCGTTAACCCGCTTCAACAATATGAGCGATGGCATCAACGACCTGGTCAGCGAGCTGAGCGGCGCGCAGCCCAACATGCAGACGGCCAGCCAGTAAGCTCGCGGGGGTTTCGCCGACACGACATAACGATCGTTTTGGCGAAACATCCCCATGCCATTTCAGTTACACTAACGTCTTTCATTTCACAAAATCAGGCAAACCATGACAGATTTAATCACTCGCCCCCGCCGCCTGCGTCAATCCGCTGCGCTGCGCGCCCTGTTTGAAGAGACAACACTGAGTTTGAACGACCTGGTGTTGCCGATCTTTGTTGAAGAAGAAATTGATGATTACAAAGCGATCGAGGCCATGCCCGGCGTGATGCGCATTCCGGAAAAATATCTGGCACGTGAAATCGAACGCATCGCCAACGCCGGCATTCGCTCGGTGATGACCTTTGGCATTTCTCATCACACCGATGCTACCGGCAGCGATACCTGGAATGAAAACGGCCTGGTGGCGCGTATGTCGCGGATCTGCAAGTCCACGGCGCCGGAGATGATCGTCATGTCCGATACCTGCTTCTGCGAATACACTTCCCACGGCCACTGCGGCGTGCTGTGCGACCACGGGGTGGATAACGACGCGACCCTGGAAAACCTCGGCAAGCAGGCCGTTGTCGCCGCCGCCGCCGGGGCGGATTTCATCGCCCCTTCCGCCGCGATGGACGGACAGGTACAGGCGATTCGCCGCTCGCTGGATGCCGCCGGTTTCACTAATACGGCGATTATGTCCTACTCCACCAAGTTCGCTTCCTCCTTCTACGGCCCGTTCCGCGAAGCGGCCGGTACCGCGCTGAAGGGCGATCGGAAAACCTATCAGATGAGCCCGATGAACCGCCGGGAGGCCATTCGCGAGTCGCTGCTCGATGAAGCCCAGGGCGCCGACTGTCTGATGGTGAAACCGGCTGGCGCCTACCTGGATATTCTGCGCGATATCCGCGAACGCAGCGATCTGCCGCTCGGCGCCTATCAGGTCAGCGGGGAGTACGCGATGATCAAATTCGCTGCCCAGGCGGGCGCTATCGATGAAGAGAAAGTGGTTCTGGAAAGCCTCGGCGCTATCAAACGCGCAGGCGCCGACCTGATCTTCAGCTATTTCGCCCTCGATCTGGCCGAGAAAAAAATCCTCCGTTAAACCCGCCCCTCCCCGGTGGCGCTTCGCTTACCGGGGTTCCATTCCGCCTGTAGGCCGGGTCAGGCGCAGCCGCCACCCGGCGCAAAAACGGCTCCCTACC